>JAIRMZ010000026.1 GCA_031258355.1 Holosporales bacterium | reverse complement strand
GAGCATGCCCGTGAAACAAACGACTCATCACTCCTGTACCGCGCGTGTCAGTGAGGAACTCTCCGTGATATCCGACGAGCCCGCGCGTTGGGACAAGAAAGGTCAAACGTGTCCGCCCGGCCCCCATGGGGACCATATCAGAGAGTGTCCCTTTTCGCACCGCTATCTTCTCTACGACGACCCCTACAAAGGGTTCATCGACATCGACCAACACTTCTTCCATCGGCTCGAGGCGTTCTCCCGTTGTCGGATCTTTCTGGAAGAGAACTCGTGGTCGACTAATCGATAATTCAAACCCTTCGCGCCGCATCGTTTCGATCAAAATCCCAAGTTGGAGCTCTCCACGTCCGGAAACCTCAAAAGCTTCCTGATTCTCTAATGCCCTAACAGCAACCGCGACATTCCCCTCCGCCTCCTTAAAAAGACGCTCTCCGATAACCCGCGAAGTCACCTTTGTTCCTTCCTTTCCTGCTAGAGGAGAATCATTAACGGAAAAGGTCATGGCTAAAGTTGGAGGATCGATTGGCAAGGCCGGAATAGGGGTTGTCCCTTGCAGGTCAGTGATCGTATCAGCCACCGTCGCTTGTTTTAAGCCCGCGATCGCAACGATGTCTCCGCTGGAGGCTGCTGTAATAGGAACGCGATCTAACCCTCGGAAAGAGAGCAGCTTGGTCAAGCGTGCTTCTTCGATCTTATCTCCCTGACGATTAAGGACTTGAACAGGACTATTGACCGTGATGGTGCCGGTATGGACACGTCCGGTTAGCACACGGCCTAAGAACGCATCCGATTCGATGATACTGACCAAAAAGGAGAAAGGCGCCTGCGGATCTCCCTGAGGAGAAGGGATATGTTGGCAAATTGTCTCGAAGAGGGGGGTGAGGTCCTTCGGCGTCTCCTCCAAGGTGCGTACCGCCCATCCTTGCCGCCCTGAAGCGTAAAGCAAGGGGAAGTCCAGCTGTTCCTCAGTCGCACCAAGAGCCACAAAAAGATCAAACACCGCATCCACAACGGCTGAGGCACGGGCTTCAGGTTTGTCTACTTTATTCACAACGACAATGGGCCGTAGCCCCAATTTTAGCGCTTTGCTCGTGACAAATTTTGTCTGAGGCATGGGTCCTTCTGCAGCATCCACAAGAACCAGCACACCATCGACCATACTTAAGACGCGCTCTACCTCTGCGCCAAAATCCGCATGCCCTGGAGTATCAACAATATTTAGGTGACAAGATCCCCAAGTCAACCCTGTGCATTTAGCAAGAATGGTGATCCCGCGCTCACGCTCCAAGTCATTAGAGTCCAACGCACGCTCAGAGACCACTTGATTCTCGCGAAATAGCCCCCCTTGATGGAGTAGAGCATCTACAAGGGTTGTTTTCCCATGATCAACATGGGCAATAATCGCAAAATTTCTTAGATTTCGTTCCATAACAGTCTAAAATTCGTTCAAAGTTTCCACACTGACTCTAGCGGATCCTTTTCTGGAGGACGGGCTAGAATTTTTAACTCATCACCAGAATGTTCCCATAAATAATCTGCTTTGTCAAGAAAATTGATTGTCCGCTTTTGATCCTCATGGAATCTTTGATTTAAAATACAAGCAAAAAACAGAATAGATGCTTTTGGATAACCTGATCCAGACATTTCCGATTTGAACCAAAAGAAAACCCACCAACCACCACAGAGAGAGAACCTATTTATATGTTGATCCATGGATCCTGACGTGAAGAGAATTTTTGTCGCCATCGGGTACATCACCATTACAGAAAGAATTGCTGTTCCCAGAAACACAGGTTGTGTCTCATTGAAGCATTGAGAAAAATAATCAACAAGGAAAGAAGAGTCGCTACAGGAGTCCTCAAAAATATTAAGATAAGGATTGCCTATGGTGGCAAAAGTTCTCTGATTTTTTATATATCGACATGCGAGAAGGTCAGCCTGCCACACAAGCTTCTCAGGAATGGGATCTTTTTGGGAAAATAACCTTGGCCTCTCAGGATTGAACTTTGATTGATATAGTGGTGAAGGATCAATCGTCTCTACGATCCCCCCGGAAGCAAGATCATCTTCTCCCTCGAGCATAGCGTGAACCGTCGGTATTTCCCATAGAAAAATAAAAAAGAAATAACAGTGAGTTCTTTTCATGTCGTCCCCCTTTAGTCAACAAGTTCTTAATTGTATTCCCAAATGACTAACAGTAAGAGAAACGAGCAGCAAAGGATACAAGCCACCCTCTCAAGGGCTTCAAGCGGACCTCTGCCCTTACCTTATGAAAAGCAATGGCAGAAGGATGTTCCCCATTTCGAAGAACGGTATTATTGAGTACGTGTACAAACAATCACTGCTTGCCTACACATTGGATGAAAAGTTTCCAAGGGGTGCCCAAGAGCGGCTATAACCGCCTCTTGCTTGGAGGGCTCCGCCATCATATATACATGCAAGTTTAGAAAAAATCTCATAAGATACTCTTCTTGATCACCATAGAAAATCCTTGGTTGTTCGTCTGTCTCTATACCCTTTAACCAAAAAGCCCCTCTATAAGAACCCCAAGTCTCTCCTTCTTTGTAAACGTTATAGCCAATGTCTGTAAGAATAAGTTTTCCGCTCGGTGCCAAATAAGAAAGGAGACGTAAAAGCTCCTCTTCTGTGCCCATCAAAAACTTCGATGTTGACCTGTCCGTTATAGCGAGAGACACTTTACCTTGGTAGAGCTTCAGGTCTTGTGGGTCTCCGGTAACATCACCCTGAAAGTAGTTATACCCAGCAACCCCTGGCCGAGGAAGCTGAGCACCATAAGATACGTGCAAGACTGCTTCCAAAGGAATGTCGGCTTCTTCGAAAAAGCGCAGGTATGCAGAGGGATCTTTCTGAAACAACGAATAACCAATGTCTCTATTTCTAGGATCTTCGGGATCTCCCCCCATAGCATTTTGACTATGCGGCGCAGAGCCGATTCTAAAGATAAGACCCTCAAGAGGACTTGTCCTTCCTATGGAGAAGACAGATCCTCGCATGTCCGAATTTTCAATCGCAGGAGCCTGTTCTTCGTAGGAAATAAGAGCAAGGGGGTCAAAATGAGACCTTCCCATTTCTCCGTAATACGTCTGTATTTTCTCGTCGATTTCTTCCCCCATCTTCGCCATACGATCGAGGATAGCTCATTCCTTCGCAGAAACTCGCCCAACAAATGCAGAATAAACCACATAAAACAATTTTTGATCTTTTCATACCATTTCTCTTTTTTGTCTATCTTGATATTATTTTGTTCTATCCTGCACAAATCAGAATGTCAAGTGGATTTTTACCCCTCTGTCTCTTTCTCCAGATCTTGCAAAAAGGGGAGAATCCGTGCTTTGAAGGCGAGACCCACGGCATTCAGGTCCAGAAGATCGATAAAAAAGGGTAAGGAAGAGTCCTCAAAATCTTGTTTGATACGGCTTAATAAAGAAGAATCAAGTCTTTCCCCTCCCGTATCGATCGCGAGATCGAGATCGGATTTCATTTTTGCGGTTCCTCGCGCTCTCGATCCAAAAACGTAGATTTTGGTTTTTCGATCAGGAAGGTGCTGCCGGAGGATATGCAGAACTTTCTCCTTATGCCGGGAGGAAAGAGTAATAAGCATCATATGCGTGTTTTAAGGGCTTCTAGCAGATATCGCGCCTCCAAAGAGAAATCGCCTACGAGAGAAACGACATCTAGGGCTTTTTCCTCATTGTAAGTATGGGAAGTCATGTTGCGTTTTTGTCGATAATCTATCCATTTCTCAAGATTACTCCGTAACAATCCCGCACGATCTGCCGTTCGAATGAGGACATTAAAAGTCATTTCTTCAACAAGGTCTCCTTCTGCCCCATGCTCCCGCAAATATCTCTTGATCATTCGCACAGAGAGCGAAAAAGTGTATTCGAACCGTTGAACAACCGCATCGCGCACCATGGCATCCTCTTTTTCTTGCTGATATCGCGTGATGCCCTCTTCCAAGCGTGCAACAGCTTTCTCCAAAGAAGAGACATCAAGACTGCTTTCCGGAGCACTCATACAATGATCATTATATCCATAAAAAACGAGGAAGGGAGGGACGTCCTTTCCTATGAGAGGTTTCTATTGAATCCGCCGGACGACGAGTACGTCACATACGTCTCTTGGGCCTCCTTTTTTCCAACAATGCCCAAGGAGAAGCATGACTGATTCTGACCCCTAGACCTACCCGCCAAGATTACCGCAGAAAAGAAATCAATTCGGCTCTTATTTATTCACGGCTAGTTCGCTGAAGATATTCAGCCCCCCCTCAGCGAGGTGGGACAGTGGGATCATCATTAGTGTTGCTACGGCGAGCGACGGCTTCAAGGCCGCCTTGTGCATCGATTTCTCTTTCTATCTTTCTCAGAGCGTTGAAGGCGCGGATGCGCTCCTGGATACGGGCTATTTCTTCTTTCTCGAAGAGGCCGCTACGCTTGTCATAAGCACTGAGGCCAAAAAAGAGGAGAACGTTCGTTGTCATCGCTGGGAAAATACCATAGATGCCTGTTTTCTTTTC
>JAIRMZ010000064.1 GCA_031258355.1 Holosporales bacterium | reverse complement strand
CTCTGTTGCCGTTGTCGCTCCTCCTATCGACCGTTGTTACAGCTACACCTCTTCTGAGGACGTTGCTGTCGGACAGGTTGTCCGCGTTCCCTTTGGGCATCGCTCCCTCCTCGGTGTTGTTTGGAATAACGCGGAGGCGCCTCCTCCCCAAGCTCCTCTTAAAAGTCTCGCAGAGATCTATGCGCCTCACGTTCTGCAAGAACCTTTGCGTCATTTCTTAGCGTGGGTTGCTGGCTATACTGTGACGTCCCTAGGGACCGTTCTCAAGAGAACGTTCAGTGTCCCTACGGTTTTCGAGTCTCCCAAGACACCGAAAGATCTCGCTTGGCCTCAAAAAGGCTCTCCTCTTGCCCTCTCTCCCGTGCAGGAGGAAAACGCTCGGCCCCTTCTTACGGAGGTGCAAAAAGGAGGATTTCATCCCTTTCTATTGGATGGTGTGACAGGATCTGGAAAGACGGAGTTGTATCTTCGAGCGGCTCAGGAAGCGATCTGGGAGGGGAAGCAAGTCCTCATTCTCATTCCTGAAATTGCTTTGACAGAAGCCCTTGTCGCCCGCTGTCAGCAGCATCTTGGTTATACGCCAACCTTATGGCATTCGGCTCAAACGCCGGCTCAAAAGCGAGCGGCGTGGCGGGCCATTGCGCTTGGTCAGGCGGCTCTAGTGGTCGGAGCACGTTCTGCCTTGTTCCTTCCTTTTGCACGACTCGGTCTCATCGTGGTCGATGAGGAACACGATGCCTCTTATAAGCAAGAAGAAGGAGGGTTTTACCATGCGCGCGATATGGCGGTTGTCCGCGCTAAAGAAGAGGGCATTCCCCTCGTTCTTGCCTCAGCAACGCCTTCTTTGGAGACGTTTCTCAATGCCCAAAGAGGCCGCTACACAACCCTTTCCCTTCCGCATCGCTACAAAGATGCCCCTTTTCCTATGGTTACATGCATCGATCTTCGGAAGCATCCTCCCCCTGGAAAGGCTTGTCTCTCTCCGGTTTTGGTAGAGCGCATTCAAGAGACCTTAGCCCGTCAAGAACAAGTCCTCCTGTATCTCAATCGACGTGGATATGCCCCGATCACGTTGTGTCGTTCCTGTGGCGCTAAGATTACCTGCCCCAACTGTACCACCTCTCTTGTCGACCATCGAGGAAAAGGCTTTTTCCTTTGCCATTACTGTGGGCATACGCTGCCTCGTCCTAACAGCTGCCCTCATTGCGCAGCAGAGGCGTTGTTCTCTTGGGGCGTAGGGATCGAACAGGTTGAAGAGGAAGTCAAGAGCCTGTTTCCTCAAGAGTCTGTCGCTCTGGCCTCTTCTGACACTTTGAACACTCCACACAAAGTGCAGCAGCTGATCCAGGAAATCCAAGAGGACAGTATCCACATCATCGTTGGGACAAGAATTCTAGCAAAAGGCCATCATTTTCCTAACCTAACCTGTGTTGGTGTTGTTGATGCGGATTATGCCTTGGCCTCGGAAGACATACGCGCTCGTGAATACGCTTTTCAACTTCTGCATCAAGTCGCGGGACGTGCAGGACGCGCGGAGAAGCCTGGACAGGTCTTTCTTCAGACTTATGCACCAGAACAGCCCTTGTTCCAGCACTTACTAACGCGAGATGTTTTTCTGGCAGAGGAAGCACGGTGGCGTCAGGCCGCAAAGATGCCCCCTTTTGCACGTTTAGCGGCCTTGATTTTCTCAGGATTGCGGGCAGAAGATGTGGAGCAAGCGGCTCAAGCGTTTGTTCGGCAGGCGCCCGAGGGAAAAGAAGATATAGAAATTCTTGGACCTATTCCCGCCCCTCTCTCTTATTTGCGAGGACGTTACCGCTGGCGAGCTTTAGTGCGTACGACTACACATCAACCGCTGGCGCCTTTCTTGAGACAGTGGCGCACGCAGACCTCTCTTCCCAAAACCTGTCGCCTTGAAATCGATATCGATCCTATGAGTTTCTTATAAGGCGTCAGGCTACTTAGAGATCATGAATCTTTTCGTAATGTGCTTTCTGAGGATTTTCTATCATTCTTTTCGCCTAGAGCTACCTAGAAACTGTAACAATTCGTAAGAAAAAAACAATGTTTTCTTATACCTTTCTCCTTTAAAATAAAAGGGAAGAGTAGAATAAGGAGAGATATGCAAGATGTTTTCGCATCTTCTTTTCAAGGGACCGTGCGTGAGCCTTTGTCCTTTGAGGGAATTGGAACGCATAGCGGGTGCCTTGCGCACCTAGTTATTAAGCCCGCTGCGGAAGGGACAGGACTCGTTTTTGTGCGGACGGACATCACGGATAAAGAAAATCACATTGCGGTTTGTCCCCAGGCCATCAAGGAGTCTTCTTTGTGCACGACCTTGGGGAACAAGGCTGGGGTATACGTACGCACAACAGAACATCTGCTGGCGGCTTTGCTCTTGCAGGGCATCGATAATGCCCATATCGAGATTGATGCAGAAGAAGTGCCGATTTTGGATGGAAGCGCTCTTGCCTATACGCAGGCCCTTCAAAAAGTCGGGAGAAAGATGCAAAAAGAGACGCGTCGTTTTCTGGTGGTCAAGAGGCCGGTTGAGGTCCGAGAAGGAGAACGGAGGGTCGCGCTGCTTCCCTCTTCTCTTGGGCTGTCTCTAACGGTGCACTGTGCCTATCAAGAGTATCAAGTACCACGTCAGAGTTATGTTGGCGTCATGACGACAGAAGTTTTTGCACGAGATATTGCGCCTGCGCGGAGTTTTGGATTTTTCCAAAATATAGAAGATTTACGTGTGCGAGGGTTGGCTTGTGGCTCCTCTCTCGACAATGCGGTTGTGTTTTCTGAAGGTAAACCTCTCAATACAGAAGGGTTACGCTTTCCGGATGAAATCGTGCGGCATAAGGCGCTGGATATGTTGGGAGATTTGGCAACCTTGGGAGCGCCTCTTACAGCGCATTTCTTGGGAAATTACCCAGGGCATACTTTGAACGCTCAGTTGATTGCAGCACTGTTTGCTCATGCTGAGAATTGGGCATGGGAAAGTCCTCTTCGCAAGCCGATGACTTCGGTAATCCCTTTTACTTCTTTGTCTCGCCGGCGCCCTTCGCGCTGTGCGGCCCTGACCTGCAGGTAAATAGAGCTTTTGGAACGTATTAACCTTATCTTTTTCGTGAGCCATTGCTTATTTTGCGAGATCAAATTATCGATTGATAGAGGAGAAGCATCGATCTTGTGAGGTATGGACCGTGGTGAGAGATCGTCGACTTGTCTCGGTTTAAGGCGAGCGTGAGGGGTGGATTTTTCTCAAAGAAATAGAAAGGCGTGGCTGCCACTCTCCGGATGCGGTAAGTAAGGAAAAGAGCCAAGCAAGATAAGATTGTTCCCTCAGTCTCTTTAGTTTTGGCGCCTTTCTGCGGTTTCCAAGATTGCCCCTGGAAGGGACTTGCTATTGTCATTATTGTTCGAACAACTACCCTTCTTTGTTGGATGGAGTGACGGGATTTGTGCGCGAAAAGCAAGCAAGAAGAACGGGAAGCAGGACTGATTCCTTTTGCTTTCGATTTCCCAGAGTTCCTTTCGATGACTGTCTTCTTGTGGACCCCCCCCCCTTTGGGGATGATTTGATGTTCTGCAATGTATCTCTTAATCTTCAAAAGTGGTTCATTGCTTGAATGGAGGAAATGATGGAGGACGATCTAAAAGAAGAATTGAAAAGATCGGCGGGAAGGACGGGTGGAGGGGCTTGCTTCTTTCATCCCTTCAGACTTCCTGGAATCCTTTTATGGGGCTGTTTTTTGGTAGGGCTGCTATTTGTCGTTTGTCATTGCTGTAATTGCTCATGTAAATAGCCGTTCCAGCCGAGCAGCGCGAATAGTGTAGATTTTTTAATCCAGAGGAAGATTTGCTGTTTGCTTAAGAATAAGAAGGGGGCGTTCTTCCTTTGGATGAAGAAAGAGTCTGTTAGTAATAAATTTGGTGATAGAAGAGCATTCCACCATCAACGGATTTTCTTCGACATAAGAAAGGATTTTATTTCCTCTCAGGAACAGGTAAGCATCTTCTATTAAAAGAAAAATTCTTTATTTTTCTAGGAATGAGAAAGATCATTTTCTTCTCCTAGGAACGAAAAGCCCCATTAGTAATCATTGTGGCGATAGGAGAGCCATTTCCGAATCGACGAACTTCTTCAAAGCCAGTGGAGGCTTTGCGATAAATGCCTCCTTGAACGGGCGTGTTAGCGTCTTGGTTAGAGCCCGTTATCAAGACACCCCCTTCGAAAAGACTATCGTGCATATAGCGTAAAATGCATAAAAATTGCTCCGTAGAAAAATATGAGGGATTAAGAAGGTTCATCGCGCGGATAGCATGACTCTTCTGTGTATAAGGAGTCAAAATATCATGTTCTTTTAGAATAAAACGAGCGTCATTTGAGGCAAGACGAAGCGCTCTTGAACAAAAAAGAAGGATTTCCGAAGAGAGAGGGACTTCCTCAGAATAGAAATCAGATAAGAGTCTCTTAGCAAAGAAATATAAAGCAAGTTTTTGGACAATGATATTTATAGGATATAAAAGATAAGCGCGTTTTTCCCATGGCCGTGTAAGAGAAAAAACAAACGGACCAAAGATAAGTTCCAGGGGTTTGTTTTCTGCACTCAACGCTAAGCAACAATGTTCATTTTTAATAATTTTTACACGAACACCACGATCTAAAGCAAAATAAGCAATCTTTTGAAATTTTTGTTGCAGTCTCTCAAAGAAATCGCAAGCCGTGCGCCCATCGCTGACGCCAACATCTTGAAGAATAAAAGGTTCCTGCAGCGAAAAATGATCTTGGAGGAATGAGGCCACTTCCGAGTCAAAAGCTTGAAAACGAG
>JAIRMZ010000046.1 GCA_031258355.1 Holosporales bacterium | reverse complement strand
GAGGGTACCGTGTCGCTATTCCCTTTTCTTGATCTATTATCGTCTAAACATGCTACGCGATAGCGCCATTCATTCCTAGCGTTAGCATCTAGTCTAATGCGGAGAAATCTATACTTAACGTCATTTGCCGATCTTCCTTGTAGAAACTGAGATATCTCTATCCATTTCGCTCCAAACTCTCTATACTTGGCGAGTAATATTTGTTCTTCTGTCAGCGTCCATGGACTTTGAGTACGATCAGGAACAAGATATTGTGTCCATCTTTCTCGGCATTGGCGAGCATTTCTTCCTGGCATTTGTTGTGCAATGGCCCTCCAATCGTTCGTACCCTCTCCCACGAGCGCTCTTAAGCGTTCATCTTCTTTAGGATAAAAGGGTTTCCGATGTCGAAGCGGGCCATCCTCTCTCTGCTGATTAGAAGGATTCTCAGGAAAGGGGGGAAACATTCCCTGACTATAGTTGCAACACGCAACGAGTAATGACCCTAATATAGAAACAAGTTTCCAGGAGTTCATTGATCCTCATTTCTTTCTATTAGATTGAATTTTAGTGTATTATATATTAAATATTTGGTCAACATACGCTATTGAGAAACCCATTTCCTCAACAAGGAAAATTAATTCCCCTTTTCCTACAGGTGGAGGAAAGGCTTGAAAAAAAGCCTTTTAATCGAGATTCTGAAAGGATGTCATCTTCGCTCAACAACAAAGAGGAGGATCCGCCGACAGAACATATTTTCTCTGTCTCCGAGTTAGCGTTTTCATTGAAAAAGGTAGTTGAGACGACGTTCTCGACCTTATGTGTCCAAGGAGAAGTAAGTGGCCTGCACTATCACAGTTCCGGGCATCTCTATTTCTCTCTCAAAGATCCTCAGGCTGTACTGGATGCTGTGTTTTGGAAAGGAGCCATACGCACAAAGCATTTACCCCTCGAAGAAGGTATGGAAATCCGCTGTTGGGCGCATCTCACAACCTACCCCGCCCGCTCGCGCTATCAAATCGTTGTCGATCACTACACCTTGGCAGGACAGGGCGCCCTTTTGAAAATCATCGAAGAACGTAAGCAGCGTTTGGCGCGTGAAGGATTATTTTCTGCGCAACATAAGAAGGCACTTCCTTTTCTACCGCGCCAGATTGGGGTCATTACTTCACCGACAGGAGCGGTTTTGCGCGATATTCTCCATCGTTTGATGGATCGGTTTCCTGTTCCGGTCGTTCTCTGGCCTGTCCTTGTCCAAGGAGAGGGAGCTGCAGCGCAGGTAGCGGCGGCCGTGCGTGGATTCCAGACTTTTCCACAACAGGCACGCCCTGATGTGTTGATCGTGGCACGAGGAGGGGGCAGTGTCGAAGACCTTCTTCCTTTTAATGAAGAGATCGTTGTTCGGGCTGTTTTTGAGAGCAAGATTCCCGTGATCTCTGCTATTGGTCACGAGACGGATACAACGCTGATTGACTATGTTGCCGACGTTCGTGCTCCCACACCAACAGCTGCCGCTGAACTTGTGGTGCCGGTGCGCCGCGTCCTTCAGTCTTCGCTCTTCACACTTTTCCATCAGCTGGGACAGGCATTACAGCGTTGCTCCGAGGGGAAGCAGCACCGGTTGCGTGCCTGCACCTTGCCCCCGGCTTGGCGCATCATGGGACTCAGAAGCCAGGAACTTGATCGCCTCACGGATCGGATGATGGCTCAAATCCGCAGGATCTTAGAACAAAAACGCGCCATGGCTTTGCCCATTTTTTCACGAAGGCTTGCGTCTTGGGCTCCTCTCCTTGTACATCAGCAGCAGATCGAGCAGCTAGATCAACGACAAAAACAAGCTATACGTGTATTCTGGGAAGCGCGGCAAGCCGTTTGGTCTCGGGCTGCAGAGCTCCTAGAAGGGGCCTCTTTCCAGCGCCTCTTGGAGAGAGGGTTTTCCCTGGTTCAAGGAGCGGGAGGGCATCTTATTTCTAGCGCAATAGCTGCTCGCCAGGAACCAGCCCTTGCCATAGTTTTCCACGATGGCATCTGCTCAGTTGCGCCATTAAAAGGCAATGCCTAATAATGTTCCCCTTCTTCCCAGATATAAAGGCCGATAGCTGTAGTTAAGGCACTGGCGATAAAAAGCACGGAGGGAATCGCGAGGTTTCCCGTCCATTTCACCAAATAGGTGGCATAAGTAGGTGCATAGGCGCCGAAAGCCGCCATGGCGAAGTTATGGGCAAGAGAAACGCCCATTAATCGAGTCTTCGTTGGGAAAATAGAGCAGATCGTTGCAGGAATCGGCCCGTAGTACAGGGAAAACAGGATGATCAATCCCAAATGGCCCACAAGTGCCCAAAGAGGTCCAGAAGAGAGAATCAAGAAAAGAGGATAGGCTCCTGCTGCAAGCGCGACACAAGCCCAAAACATTTGCCTTCTCTTGCCGATCCGGTCGGCAAGCCACCCACCAAGCAGAATCGCCAATGCGAAAAGGATCATATTGATCGTGGTAATAATAAAACTCGTTTCACGCTCAAATCCGAGGATTTCTCCAAAATATGTAGGGAAAAAGACAGAGAGCAGAAAGTATCCGCAAGCTGTTAATACATCAATCCACACGACAAGCCCTATCGCCCTCCAATGATTTTTAAAAAGTGTCCGGAGAGAGAGTTTTTTCTTTTCCGGAGTTTTTTCTTGGACCGCAAGAAATTCCTCAGGTTCTTGCAGTTTGTTTTTTACATATCGTGCGATAAAAGTTCCGAGGAAACTCAGTGCGAAAGGAACACGCCATCCCCAACTCTCCAGCTGCTCCGTATTGAGGATTGCTGCCATTAATGTGGCCGTCAGTGCGCCGATCACAAACCCAAAAACAAGACTGAACGGCGCCCAAGAGGAAAATGTCGCCTTGCGCTTTTGACTAGAATGCTCGTAGAGAAAGACGATGGTTCCTGTAAATCCTCCGCCCAACGCCAATCCTTGAATAATACGCATTAAGGTAAGCAAAATGCCTGCCCATAAACCGATCTGGGCATGCGTTGGAAGCAAAGCCATTCCTGCCGTCGAGAGAGCCATCATGTGGATAGAAATCAGAAGTGCCCGTTTTCTTCCCCAGACATCACCGATATGCCCAAAAAAGATCGCTCCAACCGGGCGCGCGATGAGTCCTGAGGCAAAGGCCCCAAAAGAAGCGATCAGCTGCTGAAAGGAATCCTCAGAAGGGAAAAAAGCTCGCCCTAAGATAGCGGCGAAATATCCATATAAAGCGAAATCAAACCACTCTAAAGAACTTCCCGCTACGCAGGAGAGAATGACTCTCTTCAACGCTTGAAACTCAGAAGTCTCCTTGGATTGTTGCTTCATTTTTCCCCCTCTTTTTAGCTACACACCTTTTCCTCTTTTTAAAAGATCAACATTCCTTTCTCTTTCTATTTATAGAACAATATTTGCAGAAAACAAAATGCAACAGGAAAAAGTCCAGGATACAGGGGTTTTTTGCGTTGGTGGTCCTAGGGATGTCTTCTCTCTTTCCCCAAAACACGGTAGCGTGGAGGAACTGTTGTGAGGGGAAATATGAGCTTCCTACGAGAAGCCGTAGATTTGAACCGCTATTTTTCTAAGGAAAATGCGGAAGCGCGGAAGATTACTTTTTATGCTGAAAGCGCTGTCTATTATCGGTACTTCAAGGGGTATATCCAGTATATCCTTGATCATTCCACATATGATCTTTGCTACATCAGTTCGGAAATAACGGATCCCCTTTTCAAGGATCAAAACCCACGTATCCGCAAGTTTTTTCTCTCTAAGCTTTTTCCTTATGCGGGGAAGCATACGGATGCCCGTGCACTCCTCTACGTGATGGATGATTTGCATCAAATGGGGGTCAAACGCTCTTTTCATCCCCATGTCAATCATATCTACACGATGCACACGGCAAGTTCGACGATGACGGCGCATCGTGAAGGGGCGTTTGACTTTTACGATACCATTTTCTGCATCGGCCCTTATCAGCAGGAGGAGATTCGTGCCCGAGAAAAGAAGTATTCTTTACCAACCAAGACCCTTGTCGAGGTGGGGTATCCCTATCTGGACGAGATTTACAAGGAACAACAGAAAGGTATAGTGACACCTCAGGAGAAGATGATTCTTATCGCCCCTTCCTGGCATGAAGGGAATCTTTTCGAAACTTGCATGAGGCCTCTTGTTCAGAGCCTTCTTGACGGAGGATGGGGGGTTATAGTGCGGCCGCATGCGGAACATATGAAAAGAAACAAGGAAGCGGTTTTGCAAGTGGGTCAGACTTTTGAGAAGAACTCTCGTTTTCAGTTGGAATTGGATCTTCAAAAGAGTACTGGGGTTCAGCGTGCGTCTCTCTTGATAACGGATTGGTCCGGCATTTCCTTTGAGTGGGCCTTTGCACGTGAACGTCCTGTGCTTTTTATTAATACGAAAATGAAAACACCAAACAAAAATTATGCCGATCTCGGGATTATTCCCATGGAAGTTCAAATACGAGAGCAAATCGGTGTGAACATCGCGCTTGAAGCGGCCTCTCAAGCCTGCACTTATGCAGACGCTTTGTTAGAGAATAAAGAGCGCTACCTTACGCAGATAAGAGCTTTTAGAGAGAAGATCCTTTATAATTTTACAACCTCCGCAAAAGTGGGAGGAGATCACATCCTTTCTGTGGTCAATACGCCACCCGCGACATAACAGTAAAAGATGAGCTATTTACGGGAATATTTTGATCTCTATCGGTATTTTTCGAAGAAAAACGCGCGAGCACGGCAGATTACCTTCTATGCCGAAGGAGCTATGTATTATCGATATTTCCGAGGGTATATCCAGTATATCTTGAATCACTCCGATCGTGACCTTTGCTACATCAGTTCAGAAGCCACAGACCCGATTTTTAAGGACAAGAATTCACGCATCAAGAAATTTTACGCAAAGAGCACTTTTCCCGATTTAGCGCAGCATATCGATGCTCGTGCCTTGATTTATACGCTCGATGATCTCAATCAATTCTTGATCAAACGCTCTACTAACCCGAAAACAGAACATATTTTCACTTTTCACGCGGTTTCCTCAACAACCATGGTCCATCGGAAGGGAGCTTTTGACTTTTATGATACGATCTTTTGTATCGGCGCCTATCAACAGGAAGAAATTCGTGCACGAGAAGTAAAATATTCCTTGCCTGCTAAGAATCTTGTAGCAGTCGGGTATCCTTATTTAGATGATG
>JAIRMZ010000018.1 GCA_031258355.1 Holosporales bacterium | reverse complement strand
CCTTTGCAGCAGCAAAGGCCCTCGTGTTTCCATTGCAGGACGATGGCTTTCGGAAGGAGCGCAAGTTGCTTCTTGGACTATTCAGAGCATCTATGCTCACAAGATATTGTTTAAAAACCAGGCCGGGCGGGAGTGTATTATCAAAATTGGGGCATCTTTGCCTTCAGAAGAGGATTTAGCCGAAGATAGCCATTTCATAGGTCGGGATGAGACCTGTCTCCCTATCCTGACTACTGACGCCGGAGGTAATCCATAAAGAATCGATCCCAAAATTTTGTGCTCCAAGAATATCGGTCTTCAGGCCGTCTCCAATCATTAAAATCCTCTCCTTAGGAATATGGGGGATGAGCGCATGTGCATGTGTATAAATGAAAGTGTGTGGCTTCCCAAAGGCAATCACCTCTCCTCCTTTTTCGGCATAATAACGGGCAAAAAGGCCCGTGCGCACCACACGCCGTCCTTTGATCAAAATATACTCATCTGGATTGCCACAGAGCATCGGTAAATGGGCCGCCAAACAGCGATCGAGCAAAGGGATAAAGGGATCTAAGGTGGAAGAATCGTGATCAGGGACACAGGGAATGAAAATCTCGGCTTCCTCTGGTGTGGCCACGAACGTAACAGGAACCCCCTCAAACGTTGCACGACTGTAGGAGCGTCCGGAGAGGTAGCAGCGAATAGGTTTGTCACGCTTCACGAAATAAGCACGCATGCAATCGCCGGAGGTGACAGCATGCTGGTAGAGGGAAGAATGGAGCCCCTCTCTCGCTAAAAATGTCGAAAGTTCTTGGCCAGAGCGGGCCGCATTGGAGACAAGAACTACCGTTTTCTCTGACTCTTGTAAGACGCGTAGGCCTTCTTTGGCTGAAGCAATAACACCTTCTCCCTCATTATAAAGGACACTCCATACATCGATAAAATACCCTTGATACTTCTCCTTAATGTCAGCAATACATTGGATCTGCCGCTCCATGCTCTCTCCTAATATTCTACAGGGATGGCGTCAAGGGAGCGCCAAAGGTACCAAGTAGCAACAGTCCGGTAAGGACGCCAGTGCATGGACAGAGTGGAAACTTCTTCCAGAGGAATTTTGTAAAGCTGGACAATGGCTTTTTGCACACCAAGATCGGCCTGTGGAAAAATATCGGGACGTCGGCAATGAAAAATAAGAAACATTTCTGCAGTCCAAGGGCCGACCCCTTTAAGAGCGATAAGCTCTTTCTTCAGGACTGTATCCGTGAGCGAAGGCCAGGATCGCCATCGTTGCGTTGCCCAAAATTGTGCAAGACTCTCTAAGTAGGTTGCTTTCTGACGGGAGAGTCCGGCTGCTAACAACTCCTCGAAAGAACGCTCTTGCACATCCTCAGGACCGGTAATTCCGAGACGTTCTCCGATTTTTTGAGCGGCTTTAACAGAGATTTGTTGTCCAATGATGGCGTTTACGAGAGTGCAAAATCCGCTCTCTTGAGAGCGCAAAAATGATGCATCAAAGCAAGTCGCAAGTACCGGATCCTTCTGGCACAAATAATGACAAGCCTCTGTCCAGTAAGGAGGGGGGTCCAGGCCAGAACTCCCTGCATCTTTTTTCATTCTTCTGTTTCTCATATCGCTCAAAAAAGAGAATGTGCATTGAAGCAAGATCCCGTCAACTCAAATGATATTTTAGGCTAACATTTTTCCTATTCTCCATGATGGATTCTATCTCTCAAGAATTGCAGCCTGCTAAGAACATCTTGAAAATATATCGGGTCGACAGTATTCCCATTTCCCTCAGCATAACGCAGGAGAAGCGTATCTCTTCGCTTTCCAAGAATTACTATTTCAGAAAGCATACGCCTACATTCCGCCAATGGACTTCCCCATTTTAGCAAAAGCACACTTCTCAAATTAGTGAATGCACAAGTAGCTCTTAATATTTCTCTTTCTTCGGATAGGGTTCGCGTAACACGGTATCCCGCTTCTTTCATTTTTTCGCCAAATATCCTAGGGGGAAGAATAGATATTTCTGTAGCACGCCTGCTGTTTAATTGATTTGCGAAATCATTACGATCTTGTTCTGGATTTCCCATCAGTATTCTCTGTCTCTGTGTTTCTGAAAAAGCAAATTGTTCCAATGGATT
This sequence comes from Holosporales bacterium, assembly GCA_031258355.1. GTDB lineage: Bacteria > Pseudomonadota > Alphaproteobacteria > UBA3830 > JAIRMZ01 > JAIRMZ01. The sequence continues at coordinate 680 of JAIRMZ010000018.1, read as the reverse complement.
TTCCTCCAATGGACGCTCTCTCATGGCATGAATATTGCAACTTAGAACAGAAAGTACCCCAAGAACGGCAGTAAAACATAAAAATACTTGCCCTTTTACCGTCATTGTTCTTTTATCTTATTTGTTTACTAGGATGTATACAGAGAAATTCGTTAAAATTATAGAAAAATGAAACCTCTACAAGGAATATTTTTGAAAAAGTGTTCGAGAGCCTGTCTTAAGCGAAAGCTCGATGGAATCGTGTACGAACAGAAGAGCTCTCATTTTCTTCAAGACCGAGACGTTGCCTTTTATCCTCTTCGTAATCCGCATAATTACCCGCAAACCAAACAACGCGACCCTCTCCTTCGAAAGCCAGAATATGTGTCGCTATACGATCCAGGAACCAGCGGTCATGGCTAATGATGACAGCGCAACCGGCAAAAGCCAGCAACGCTTCCTCCAACGCGCACAGTGTTTCTACATCGAGGTCGTTTGTTGGCTCGTCTAGGAGTAAGACATTGGCGCCTTCCCTCAAAAGGCGCGCTAAATGCACTCGGTTTCGTTCTCCTCCCGATAACTGTCCTACACGCTTCTGTTGGTCGGTTCCCCGAAAACCGAAGCTTGCGACATAGGCACGACTCTGAACCAACCGCTTTCCCAGGAGGAATTCCGTTTGTCCGTCGGAAATTTCTTCCCAG
>JAIRMZ010000103.1 GCA_031258355.1 Holosporales bacterium | reverse complement strand
CCACACCAGATCCTCTTTCCTTGCACAGAGAATTGGCTTGGCTTACAGAGGAAGGCATCACGCATGGCGCATTAGAGGCTTCAAGCCATGGGCTCGATCAATGTCGCCTCGATGGGGTGAAGCTGACCGCCGCCGCTTTCACACAATTGAGCCAAGATCATCTCGATTATCACCAAACGATGTCGACCTATTTCATGGCCAAGCAACGTCTTTTCGCGGACTTGCTCCCTTCTTCAGGAATCAGTGTTTTGAATGCCGACATTCCGGAATATCCCGTTTTGCGTCAGATCGCCGAACAGCGGGAGCAGCAGGTCCTTGACTACGGGAAACATGCCCGATCTCTTGTTTGGGAAGCTTGGGAACCAACACCTCATGGGCAACACCTTCGAGGTCTTCTTTTGGGGCAACCCGTGTCTTGGTTCGTGCCTTTGATAGGGGATTTCCAGAGCGCCAATCTTCTTTGCGCTATCGGACTTGTGCTTGCAAGCGGAACGCGGCTAGAGGAACTTTTCCAGATTTTCCCACCCTCTACGACCCTTCCTCTTCAGGGGGTTCCCGGGCGATTAGAACATCTAGAAGGAGCAAGGAAACGGGTCCTTGTCGATTATGCGCATAGTCCACATGCATTAGAAAAAGCCCTTGCTGCTATTCGTCCTCATACAGAGGGCCGTATCCTTTTAGTCTTTGGTTGCGGAGGGAATCGTGATGCGACAAAGCGCCCCCTCATGGGGAGAATAGCGGAACAGAAGAGCGATTTCTTGTTTTTAACAGACGATAACCCGAGGGAAGAAGATCCCGATTCTATCAGAAAAGAGATTCGTGCTGGCTTGACAGCACGTATTCCCTTTCAAGAGATTCCTGATCGACGGGAAGCGATTGCAGCCGCTTTGGCAGAGGCGACCTCAGAGGACTGTGTTTTGATTGCGGGAAAAGGGCACGAAGTGACACAGCAACGAGGCAAGGAACGGTACCCCTTCAATGATCGAGAGGTTGTGCGGGAGATTTTACACTTATGACCTCGCTCTTTTCCGCCCAAGAACTCCACCAAGTCCTTGGCATTTCCCCTCAAGAAGGGGTGACGGGTGTCGCAATCGATTCGCGTTTCGTAAAGCCGGGAGATTTGTTCTTCGCCCTGCGAGGGGATCACCAAGATGGACATGCCTTCATCCCTCAGGCGATCTCTGCAGGAGCGCGTGTCATTGTTGCCGAACGGCCTTTATCAGGAAGCTTTGTTGTCCCGGACTCTTACGCGGCTTTGTGTACCCTCGCGCAATACGCTCGAGATCGATGTACAGGAACGGTTGTCGGAATCACAGGAACGGTCGGAAAGACCAGCCTTAAAGAAGCCCTTAAGACGGTTTTAAGTCCTTTTGGGTCTGTGCACGCCTCTGAGAGAAGTTTTAACAATCGCTGGGGGGTTCCCTTGACGCTTTCGAATCTTCCCCATGATACCTCTTATAGTTTGGTGGAGATAGGGTCCAACCATCCTGGGGAAATTGCCTCTCTGGCGACCCTGGTGCAACACAACGGAGCGGTTCTCACAGGAATCGAGGTCGGGCATACCGCTTTCTTCGGCTCTCTCTCTGGTGTGGCGCAGGAAAAAATGATGATTCTGGAAATGCTTAAGCCAGGGGATTGGGCCGTCTTTCCAGAAGATTCTCCTTATGCTGATGCCTTGCGCAAAAAGGCCCAAGCGCAGGGTGCTCGTGCTATTACCTTTGGAACACAGGAGCAAGCGACAGTTCGTCTCTGTTCTTGGACTTGCCGAGAACAAACCAGTACCGTAACCGTCCAGATCCTTGGGAAAACCTATCATTATACGGTTTCCCTTCCAGGAGAGCCGGGGATTATAAATAGCGCCTGCGTTCTTGCTGTAGGGCAAGCGTTAGGTCTTCCTTGTTCAGACCTCCTCCCAGCTTTGCAAACGCTGACACCTTTAGAAGGACGAGGAAAGAGGTTACAGCTTTCTCTTCCGGGGGAACGCACTGTGACTCTCTTTGATGAGACCTATAATGCGAATCCCCCCTCCATGCAGGCAGCTTTGAAGATTCTTGGACTTCAGACGCCGACAGGAGAAGGGCGGCGTCTTGCTGTTCTGGGGGATATGGGAGAGCTCGGAGAAAGCGCTGTCGCTCTACATCAAAATCTCGTCCCAACATTGGGGAAAGCAGGAATTGACAAGGTGTTTTGTTGTGGCCCCCTTATGAAAAAGCTGTACGCGATCTTAGCGACTTCACGGCAAGGGGTTTGGACGGAAACGGCACAAGATCTCGCTCCTCTTGTGGAAGAACAGCTCAAGGCAGGGGATATCGTTTTGATCAAAGGGTCTCGTAGCCTGCATATGGAAGAGATTATACACTTTTTGACGAAGAGGGTGTCACAGTAAATGCTTCTAGGACTCCTCGCCTTTCTTCTTGGAAAAGCACCAAATATCTTCCGCTATATCACGTTCCGCACGCTGACGGCATTGGTGACGGCGTTTCTTATCAGTTTTTTTTGTGGCCCCTCTTTTATTCGTTTTATCAAAAAATATCAAAAAGAAGGGCAACCGATTCGCCTCGATGGCCCTGCGCGTCATCTCCTCGAGAAAAAGGGAACACCCACGATGGGGGGAGGGTTATTGCTCATTGCTCTTGTCTTTTCGACCTTGATCTGGGCAGATTTGCGGAACAAACCGATATGGCTTGTCCTAGGCGTAACATTGAGCTACGGCCTGATCGGATTCGCCGATGACTTTCTAAAATTAACCCGTCATAACTCTAAAGGGCTGCGGGGCACGTACAAATTACTGATCCAGACCGGCATAGCCATTGTGGCCGTTCAGAACGCACAAGCTTTGTGGCCTGAGGCAATCGCTTCTCATGTTGCTTTCCCCTTCTTTAAAAATTTAATGCTTGATCTTTCTTGGTTTTTTCCTCTTTTTGCTGCTTTCATTCTTGTAGGGGCTTCTAATGCTGTTAACCTGACGGACGGTTTAGACGGTTTGGCAATCGTTCCTGTTATTATCGGAGCTTCTTGCTTTGGTTTTATCAGCTACTTAGTGGGTCATGCCAAATTCTCCCTTTATTTGCAAATTCCTTTTGTCCCTGGGGTAGGCGAACTCTGCATCCTCTGCGGAGCACTCATCGGTGCGGGTCTCGGATTTCTGTGGTACAACGCGCCTCCTGCGATGATTTTTATGGGAGACACAGGCTCTCTGGCCCTAGGAGGAACGATCGGCATGATGAGTATCCTAGTTAAACATGAAATCGTCCTTGCTATTATTGGGGGACTCTTTGTCTTGGAAGCCATTTCTGTAATTCTTCAGGCAGGGTATTTCAAAATCACAGGCCGGCGCATTTTCCTGATGGCGCCTATTCATCATCATTTTGAAAAGAAAGGTTGGAAGGAGCAGACCATTGTCATCCGCTTTTGGATCATCTCTGTCATGTTCGCTTTGGCGGGACTGTCGACTTTGAAACTTCGATGATCACGTTCTTAGGAAGATCTTTTTTGGTGCTTGGTCTGGGAAAAACAGGACAAGCCGCTATGCGCGCTTTAAAAAGAGCAGGAGCCCATGTCCTTGCCTGGGACGATGCAGGCGAAAAGCCAGAGCATATCCCTTGGACCACCCTTCAGGCTGTTGTGGTCAGCCCAGGGATTCCCTCTTCTTGGCCTTATCCACATCCTCTCATAGAAAGGGCACGACAGCAGGGATTGCCCCTCCTCAGCGATGTGGATGTTCTTCGTCTCCTTATACCACGTGCATTTTTTCTGGCCATCACGGGAACCAACGGGAAGTCAACGACAACGGCCTGGTTGGAACATGTCTTGAAAAAAGAAGAGACGGCGCCTTGCGTAATGGGGGGCAATATCGGACTTCCCGCCCTAGATTTGCCCCTCTTACCGGAAGGGCGCTACGTCCTGGAGCTTTCTTCTTACCAGCTAGAGCTCAGTTTATTTCCATTATACGCGATCAGCATCCTACTCAATATCACGCCCGACCACCTGACCCGTCATGGGGGATGGGAAGGCTATGTAACGGCAAAACGGCGTATTTTCTTGAATCCTCAAGCGATTGCTATCGTCGGTGTTGACGATCTCCACGGACAGGCGCTTGTAAAGGAGCTTCGGAAGGATCCTAAGCGCTCGCTGATCCCTGTTTCAGGAAATACGGTTCCTCCTCAAGGGATTGGCTGGGCTGATGGGGTTCTCATTGATGCGCATTTCTCTTCTCTCTCCCAGCCCATTCTAGAGCAGGAGGAGATTCTCCAAGGAGCGCACAATCGGCAAAATGCGGCGGCTGTCTGTGCAGCAGCGTTGGCTTGTGGGGTGCCCTTAGCGGCTCTGATATCTGGATTACGCTCTTTCTCCGGACTGGTCCATCGCCAGGAAGAAGTGTTGTCTTACGAATATGTAACGTTTATCAATGACAGCAAAGCCACAAATGCGGCCTCTGTTATTCCTGCTTTTGAGCGTTTCCGTTCTCTCTATTGGATTGCAGGAGGGCGCCCAAAGGAGGATGGCTTAACACCATTAATCCCTTACGGATCTTGCATTAAAAAAGCCTTCCTTATCGGCGAAGCCGCACAAGACTTTGCCCAGGTCTTAACCCGTACATCCATCTCCTATGAAATTGTCCATACGCTTGATAAAGCAGTTCCTGCTGCTTTTCTGGCTGCACAACGAGAGGCGACTCCGGAGTCTCCGCAAACCGTCCTATTTTCTCCGGCCTGTGCAAGCTTTGATCAATTTCGCGATTTCGAAGAAAGGGGGAATTATTTTAAACGCCTCGTTTACTCCTTGTGTGGAGAAAGCTCTAAGGAAGGAGAAGAAGCTGTATCCACAATCAAGTGAAAAGAATACCCTTTAGGAGGGAAGATGCTCGCCATCGAAGAGAAAGAAAGTCCGTAGAAAAATCCCCCAATAGCACCCACTAGGCTGCATAATAAAAACAAAAAACGTTTCTCTCCCATTTCTTTCTTCCTCTTTATGTCTTAGCGGGAGGAAGACAAGATAAGGCGCGCGCAATAGAGAAACCTTCCCTGAGTTGCAAATCCTTATCTATACGTTCAGCGAGTGGCATCGTGCGTAAAGCCTTTTTGTCGTCCGATTCTCCTTCTTTTTTGCCTTCTGTCCCTTGGAGGGTGCTAGAACGCACAGTCTTCTCGATAACCTCATTTTGCTCTTGTTCTGATTTCTTCGGAGCGATTTCTGAAGGGGTCTCTTCTAGAGCATGGAAAATATCCTTTTCACGAATCGTAAAGATCTCTTTTTCTATTTTTATCTCTGCAAGGGGAACAACCACATCGGGGGTAATACCCTGCCCTTGGATACAGTTCCCTGAAGGAAGATAGTGGCGCGCTACCGTCAGTTTTATGCCTCCCTCTTCTGAAAAAGGAAGGATCTTCTGAACAGAACCTTTTCCAAAAGTTTGTGTTCCGACGATAATGGCCCGATGATGGTGCTGCAAGGCGCCAGCAACGATTTCCGGACAGGAGGCCGTTCCATTATTAACAAGGACAACAAGAGGAATGTTCGGCAAAAGTTCTCCTTTCTTAGCGCGAAAAGTGACATTTTGTGCAGGATCACGACCACGCATAGAAACGATCTCTCCTTCATTTAAGAAAAAGTCGGCAACATCAACACCTTCGTCTAAGAGACCTCCAGGATTATTACGCATATCCAAAATGAGACTCTTGATCTTCTCTTTTTTGAAATTTTCCAGAACGGTCTTCAGTTCTTTCGCTGTTCCTTTATCAAATAGAGCGATACGAATATAACCAATACCTTCATGGATTTCCGCTCGTACAGATTGAACGCGAATGTCTTCTCGGACTAAGGATACCTGAAACAGATCGCGACCCAGCCGCTTAATGGTAAGACGTACTTTGGAGCCAGGCTTCCCCCGCAATTTGGCAACAACTTCTTCTGAACTTATATTCTGAACAAAAGTCCCATTAACGTGTGTAATGAGATCTCCTGGCTGTATCCCCGCACGAGAAGCAGGAGTGTCATCAATAGGGGTGATCACACAAGGAAAACCATTATTCATGACTATCTCAATGCCGATTCCGCCATATCGCCCTTCTGCGCATAGGCGTATGGCATCTAGTGCTTTCTTATCGAGGTAGCAAGAATGCGGATCCAGTGCACTTAATGTCCCTACAAGGGCTTGCTCAATGAGTTTTTCATCATCAATGGGTAAAACGTAATTTTCTTTGATCAGTTTTAAGATCGCCGTAAAGAGGCAATACGCTTGATTCTCTTTCGGAATGGATTTGGCTATTTCTTTGGGAATCGGTAAGTTGGCGTTAGTTTTTAAAGGAATGCCCAAAAGAAGACACAAGGAAACTCCTGCTACGGCAAAACGTCTCATTCCTATTCCTTTTGTAAAAATCGCTGAGGATCCACGGACTTGCCCTCTTTTCGAATTTCGAAAGTTACGCAAGAAGATCGTTTTCCCATGTGTCCTAGGTACTCTCCTGGAGCAACTGCTTCCCCAACGGATACCTTTAACACGTCCAATCCTGCGATCAGGCTGTGAAATCCACTTCCATGGTCGATGATAATGATGTTTCCGTAACTTCTAAAGGGCCCGGAAAATACCACACGACCGAGCGCTGGAGCTACAACAAAAGCTCCTGGTGCTGTATGAATAGAAGCTCCTTTCCCTATCTCTCGGGACTTCGCATCTTTTTTTCCAAATGTAAAGACACGCTTTCCTTCCGCGGGCCATTGGAACACAGGCTCTGCGGGCGGATTTTCTTTAAAGAAGCGGGCGATCTCCTGATCGAGTTCGGAAATGAGTGCATCCGCAGAGTGAACGCGTGCGGCAAGACGTAAGACATGTTGTTCCAACTCCTGCTGGACAGCTTCCGGTAGAGGGGTGGTTTTCTGATCCAAAATTTCTTGGAGTTTTTCTTGCTTTTGAGAAGAGGAGAGTTTCTTATTTTTGAGGATGTCTTCAGCTTTCTGCAGAACTTGTTGAATCTCTTGCAGGTTTTTCTGCTGCTGGGTAATGTGCGCTTTCGTTTTTTCTAGGAATGGAACCAAAGAGCGTAGAATCAATACCTGATGAACTCGATTCTCTGGATGTTCTGAGGAGAGCGCTAAAACCATAGGTGTAGATCGAGAAAACCCCACAAGAGCCGCCAATACATGACTCATAGAATCTTGACATTTCTGCAGGGTGTCACACAGCTTTTCCTCTTCCTGACGCAAGGAGAAAAGCAGCTCTTCAAAAGGAGGAGGCTCAGTAGGAGGGGGCTCTGTACGTTTTGCCCAGGAAAGACTACTTATCCAGAGACTTCCGACTAATCCTAAACGCTGAAAAATCCTCATGCGCACGCCGATTCCTCAGGGTTGCTCGAGGGATAGCATGTTCTTTGTGTGCAAACAATCTTGATCTTTATGCTGTGTAAAAAGATAGGATCTGTTTCTCTTAAGTGCCCGTGTAAAAGTCAGGGCATAGACGCGTCCTACGCCCTCTTCTTTGAGG
>JAIRMZ010000047.1 GCA_031258355.1 Holosporales bacterium | reverse complement strand
ATATTTTCCAAGGGGCTTTCTTTTCTTTCCAGAGAGACTCTAAGTAGTTCTTGTCGCGCAAAGTATCCATTGGGTGCCAGAACCCCTGATGGACAAAGGCCATCACTTCTCCTTTTTCTGTCAAAGGAACAAGAGCGTCGCGTTCCCACACCGCTGTATCTCCTGCGATAAAATTCAATACCTCAGGACGAAGCACAAAGAACCCCCCACTGATGAACCCCCCATCTCCTTGGGGTTTTTCTGAAAAGCGCACGACATGTTCCCCAACGCGATCTAAGGCCCCATATCGGCCAGGAGGCTGCACAGCTGTTACCGTGACGAGTTTCCTATGCTGTCGATGAAAAGCGATCGCTTTCGTTATATCCACATCTCCCACCCCATCTCCATAAGTGAAGCAAAAATCGGTTTCTTGTGCGACATAAGACGCAATACGCTTCAGACGCCCTCCTGTTGCTGTCTCCTCTCCCGTATCCACAAGTGTTACGGACCAAGGTTCTGCTTTGTTACGATGAATCTCCCGCTTATCGCTACGCATATCGAATGTCACATCTGACATATGCAGGAAATAATTGGCAAAATACTCTTTAATGGCGTACCCCCGGTACCCACAACACACGATAAAATCATTCACTCCATGAGCCGAATAAATCTTCATAATATGCCACAGAAGCGGTCGCCCACCGACCTCAACCATAGGCTTCGGCTTTAAATCCGTTTCCTCGGAAAGGCGTGTGCCCAACCCTCCTGCTAAAATGACCGCTTTCATGGAGAAAACTTTACCTTGCCTTTTTTCTCTTTTCTAGAGCTCCTAAAGACGATAGAGATGCGATACCTTAAGATCAGGATGGGTGGTCGAGTGGTTAAAGGCACCGGTCTTGAAAACCGGCAAGGAGGCAACTCCTTCGTGGGTTCGAATCCCACCCCATCCGCCACTTAGACCTTCCGAAAGGAGAGGTAGCAGCAAGAGCGTCCTTGCATATGCGCCTTTTCTTCATAGCGCGTCATCGGCCAAAGATCGGGACGCGCGAAAAACAGAGAGTGTTGTGACAAAATCTTTTTTGCTGTTGCCGAGAGGGGAGAGGCCGTACAAAGAGAGGATATCGTGGTTCGCTGTTCTTGGCTCCAAGACCACTCAGACAAATGTTCGACTTCTTTTATGACAGAAGCCACATATTCCAAACAATCGCTCGCAAAATGCACTTCCCCAGCAGGTTTCAAAAGACGCGCCAGCTCTTGAAGAAAGGTTTTCTGCACTAACCGTCGTTTCCAATGGCGCCTTTTGGGCCAAGGGTCCGGAAACAGAATGTCGACACCATCCAATGCATTCTCTGGTAAAAGGGCACACAAAGCCCGCCCATCCCCTTGGTAAAGAAAGAGGTTTGGAAAGGTTTCGGCTTGCCGATAAGCTTGAGCGAAGCCGTTTTCAAAAGGTTCTGCCCCGATAAAGGCTATTTCAGGATGCGCTACCGCCTGCGTAAGCAAGCGTTCTCCTGCTCCAAAACCGATCTCTAATCGAATCTTCGCAAAAGGAGAAGGAAAAACAAAAAGAGCTAAAATATTTGCCCGCGCTTCCTCAGCAACATAAGTTTTTAGACAGCACTGGAGCCCTTTGCGTAATTGATGGGCACGCTTCCTTCCATAAAGGCGCTCTTCGCGTGGAGATAACATCTTAACCCTTAGGAAGAGGAAAAACTTTTCTCTTAGCTCCCAAAATCAATAAATTACTCCCAATAATGATCGCCGCCCCTATAAGAACGCAGGGCTCTGGGACAATGCCCCATAACGTAATATCAAAGAAGGCTCCCCATACAAATGTCGTGTAATCTAAAGGAGCTAACACTGCAAGAGGGGCAAAATGTAGCGCATGTGTGACCGCATATTGTGCAAAAGCCACAATGCTTCCCATTAACAAGAAGTCTCTCCAATGCTCCCATGAGAGAGGGACCCAAGAGGTCAGAACAAAGGGCGCCAACACAACAATCATTGCGATATTTGGGTAAATGACGATCGTGAAGCTAGATTCTTTCTGTGCCAACTGTCGCATAAAGGTCTTGTTCAAGGCCGCTGACACAACACCTATAAGGATGACAATGAGGGAAAGCGGTGTGATCGTCATGACACCTGGGCGAATGGCCACAATAACGCCGATAAAACCGACAAGCACAGCGCTCCATTGCCAATAATTCACCTTCTCTCCCAGGAGAAATCGTCCAAAAAGCATGATAAACAATGGCATCGTGTAGTAGATGACATAAACCGTAACGAGGGGTTCCCGTGACATCACATAGATGGCCGCGTAGGTACTCATGAGGTTCGCGCCTAAGCGAATAGCGTGACGTTTGGGATAACGTGTCTTTAGATCGTTCCCTCCATGACGCACAAGAGAGATAAGAAGGAGAGGAAGGAGGCGCATGAGGGCACGCAGGAAAGTGACCTGGACAACTGGATAGAGTTGCGTGATGTGCTTAATAAACGCGTCAGAAAAGACGTAAAGCGCAAATCCGGTTAGGGTCCACAGAACGCCTCGCAAGGTTTCACGAGAAAAAGGCATAGGATACGGAGATCTCCACACAATCAGTATCGAGAAGATACTGAGAAAAACCAAAAGACGGTATGATCTCTTCTTAGATTACGTGAATGCCGCTCTCCCAAAAGACTCGTATCCGTGTACAAGACTCCGCTAATATTGACATACAGAAAATCATAGATAGGGATATGCACAGAGCCTTCGAGGTTGACGCCTTCTCCAAAAGTCATCATCCCTTCGTAAGAAAAACCATACCAAGGCGTAACAGTTTGCTGAAGACCAACATGGAATTCTGTCGCCGTCTTTCCGTGCATGACGCGTTCTGCCCCAAAATGAAAGGCCATCCCTTCTAAGATCGTGTACGTGCTTGTGATTCGATAAGAAACCCCTTTTGATGTGATATACGAAAAAACATCAGGAACGCGGAACCCACAAATTGTCGGAGGAGTGGGATCCGGACCCGATCCCCATAACGCATGTCTCGCTGCATAAAGAATGTAATAGGTCGTTCCGCTGAGGAAGAAAGACAGGAATCCAGCAGAGACCATATCTTTCTTTTTGGCAGGGATGCCCAAACTGTCCCAACAGAGAGCGACGTCATAAGGATCTTTGTCTTTCTTTCTTGCGTGAAGTGCATAAATCGGCAGGTAAAGTCGATTATGCAGATAACTAAACCCTTGCATAAAATAAAGGTCTTTGTGCCGATAGATGTCTTCACATATTCTTTCTGCAAAGTATGTGTTGTTGTTGACGCCACCCGCAAAGACAATGCAGTATTTTTTCGATGAAAGAATGGGGCTCTCACTCTCTTTCGTAAAATTGTCATCGTATCGACAAGTGGCACGGGCAGCGCCGAGCACTTTGTCGATATAGAATTTAAAGAAACGTTCTTCTTTCTTGAAAGCTCCACCAACGCTTTTATCGGGTACCAGTTGGTATTGATGACCAAAAGCCCTTGCGCGCAAACCATGCCCTATTTCGTGATAAGCCGTCTCAAATTTGACATCGAACCAACAAAGGATCGCACGCCATCCCCATCTCTCCTGAAATTCGTCAAGACGAAAAAGACGTTCCATCCGCCAGCCGAAGCGGAGGAACTCCGTGCCAAAGATAGCGATTTGCCTGTTATTATACCGATTTTCAAAGAGTAGATTCCCAAGTGTAATGGTATCTCCCCGACGATTGCGATCCAATTCCATCCGCGTTTTTGCCAATCCTGCCGAAGGCGCCGGTGCAGGAGGGGGGGTCTTCTCTGGAGTACCCGCTTGTACGTCATAACTTACTAGAGCCAAGAGAAACGCGATTCCGAAAAAAAAGGTCTTCATCACTTTTTCTTGATGCCCTTCATAGGCCCCTTTCTTTTAGCAAACACCCATCACAGAGACCAAGGAGATTTCATCGTTCCGGATCTACGTAAGCCTTATTTTCCCTCTTCTTTATACAAAAATTCTCGCTTGAATGCTCTCGAGCACGCCTCACGGATAATTTTTATGATGATATTGGATGCCACATCACAGACAGAGAATCCCCCGCCTTTATGTTCAATTTGAACGAAGGAAGAGAAGAGACTAAAAACCGAGGATCTCTAAACGCTTACGTGCAAATTTACGTATGCGTCTCCGAGACTCCGCCTGCTCTCGGACACGACGTTCGGAGGGCTTCTCAAAATACCGACGTAACTTAATCTCTCGGAAAATCCCTTCTCGTTGCATCTCTTTTTTCAGCGTCCGCAACGCTTGCTCGACATTATTATCCCGGACAAAGATCTGCACGACGTCCTCTTTCCTCCCTAACAAAGTTCTTTTATACCACATTCTTTCTCGGGGAGGAAAGCGCGGCAAGTCATTCTTAGGATACTTTTTCTTCTTGCGCGATCCATTGGTCAATATTCTCCGGAGTAATCAGCATTTTTCCTGCGTAAGAATTGAGGACATGGGCTGGCCCTCGCCAGGTTCCGATGCTCATGATTTGATGCTTGCACGCTGAGCAGAGGAACAAGTCTTTATAAGCTTCATCGGATTTATTCACATCGACGATTTCATATCGTCCTTCTGGTAATTGCGGGAGGATGTTTTGTCGCACAGTTTCTGGTTCTTCTGAAAAAAAGAAGAAGTAGGCGTTAGGAAATTTTCTCTGCATGAAAGCGATCGCACGCGCAAAATAAGCGATATGCTCGTATTTTATAGGTTTTCTCTTTCCTCCGTTACGATCCCCTAAGCGGACATGAACACAAATAGGCATAGGTTCTTGGCGAATTCTCTCCAGAATTTTCTTATTCTTTGCGTCAAGAATTGACTCATCGAAATGGAAGTACTTGTTATAAGGGGCTCTTTCATAACAAAGAAGATCACTTATAGAGTCATCTCCTCCTATATCCACATTGTACTGGTAGCCACCCAAGTAGACAGGGGGGCGTGCTTTCAGGTAATCAAAGCGGTTAGATGTTGCGTTTTTGTAATAAAATAAACTCTTCATCAACCTATGTTCTAAGTAGCTGACGCGAGGAACATGCAAATAAGGAAATGCCTTCAATAATTCGAAGTTACGTGAAAATTCGTCATAATTGTCCCGCGTCCCTTTTTCGTAAAAGCGAAGATCGTATTTTACTGTATAGCCTAGATCCTTCATGTGTTGCCCAATGATGTATTGATACATCTGAGAAGTTATGCCACCATCGATCGAGACAACAACAAGACTGGCAAAATGACAGTACGTATTAATAATAGTCAAGAGAAAAGTAATAAAGAGAACAACATCTCGGAAATATTTTTTCTTCATTCCTCTTCTAGAAATTGACATTACGCTTCTTCCTTGCTATTTAATGAGATCATTTCTATCGCTTTCTTTGAGGGGAAGGCTGGACTGAGTTTTCTCTTCTTGCGTGATCCATTGGTCAATATTCTCCGGAGTAATCAGTATCTTCCCTGCATAAGAATTGAGGACATGGGCTGGCCCTCGCCAGGCTCCGATGCTCATGATCTGATGCTTGCACGCTGAGCAGAGAAACAGATCTTTATAAGCTTCATCGGATTTATTCACATCAACGATCTCATACCATCCTTCTGGTAGCTGAGGAAGGATACTCTGTCGCACGGCCTCTGACTCTTCAGAGAAAAAGAAAAAACGAGCGTTAGGAAATTTTCTCTGTATGAAAGCGATCGCACGCGCAAAATAAGCGACATAGTCCCGTTTAATCGGCTTCCCCCGTCCCCCATTATAATCTCCCAGGCGAACATGGACACAAATAGGCATGGGCTCCCGACGAATGTGGTGCAGGATTTCTTTGTTTTTGGCGTCAAGAGTTGCTTCATCGAAATGGAAGTACTTGTCATAAGGGGCTTTTTCATAGCAAAGAGGATCTTTTATAAAGGCTGAACCCTTTAAATCTGCGTTGTAGTAATAATTCCCCAAGTAGACAGGAGGGCGCGTTTTTAGGTAAGCGAAGCGGTTAGGTGTTGTGTCTTTAAAGGGAAACAAGATCTTTGTGATTTTGCGCTCCAGTAAGTTAGCACGCGGAATTTCTAAGTAAGGAAACGCCTTGAGCAGTTCAAAATTACGCGCAGATTCATTGCAACAATCACGTTTCCTGTGTTCATAAAAGCGGAGATCGTACTTTACCGTATAGCCCAGATCCTTCATGTGTTGCCCAATGATGTATTGATACATCTGAGAGGCAAGGCCGCCCTCGATCAAGACAACAACAAGACGAGAGAAATAAAAATAAATGCCTACAGAAAGGGAAAGAGCAACAAGAAGGACGAAATTCCGAAGGCGTTTTTTTCTCACATTTCCTCCTCAAAGAGGCGTACAGCAGAGACGACTTTTTCATCTGAATCGATACGGAAAAGGATCACACCTTGCGTTGCGCGACCCGTGATGCGAATCTCTGATACGGCACAGCGGATAAGCTGTCCTTTATCCGTCACCAACATCACTTCATCGGTCTCCTCAACAGGAAAAACCGCGACAGCTTCTCCATTTTTAACGCTGACTTCGATATTTTTCACACCTTGTGCCCCTCTGCCTGTTGTTCGGTAAGCGTAAGAAGAAGTGCGTTTCCCATATCCACGTTCTGTGATCGTCAAGATCATTTGCTCTGAAGCCGCCATTTTCTCGATCTTTTCGGGAGGAAGAGAGGTATCAAAACGCTCCACGAATAAATCCTCTTCTGGGGTACGCCGCTGCCAATTGGCATACCGTACGTAGGCTTCTCGTTCCTCTGGCGTAGCTTGTCCTGGATGCAGAACAGCCATAGAGATCACGGAATCTCCAGAAGAAAGGCGCACCCCACGCACACCAGTAGAAGTATGTCCTGAGAAGACCCGAAGGGTTTCTACTGGGAAGCGAACACATTTCCCTGAGCGTGTGGCAAGGAGAATTTCATCATCAGGTCTGCACACAGAAACGGCAATCAACTTTTCCTCTTCCTCCAACTTCATGGCGATCTTGCCATTGGACTTAATATTAAGAAAATCGCTCAAGTTGTTGCGGCGAACCGTTCCGTGAGAAGTAGCAAAGACAATACTTTGCTGTTCCCACTCTGTTGACTCTCCCAAAAGAGGGAGAACTGTCGCAATTGTCTCTCTTTGTGTCACAGGAAGAAGGTTAATGACGGCCTTGCCACGCGATTGCGGTGTTCCTATTGGCAAACGATGGACTTTTGTTTGGTAGACCCTGCCGATTGTGGAGAAGAACAGGATAGGGGTATGTGTGTCTGCGACAAAGAGGTCGTGGACAAAATCCTCCTCCTTCGTCGTCATGCCCGTGCGGCCTTTCCCTCCACGCCGCTGGAGACGGTAATTTGCAGAAGGAACACGTTTGATATATCCCTGGTGACTAACGGTGATAACCATACTTTCGTGCTGAATGAGGTCTTCATCCTCGATTACTTGGATGTTTCCTGTGATCTCGGTTTTGCGTGGTGTAGGGAATTCTTCTTGTAGATGCGCCAGGTCTGTATCGATGATATGTGTGACGCGCTCTGGAGAGCGTAAGATATCCAGCAGGTCCTGAATACTCTTCGAAAGGGCCTCGATCTCTTGCACGACCTTGGCGCGCTCTAGCCCTGTCAAGCGCTGCAGTTTTAAGTCCAGGATCGCTTGCGCTTGTGTCTCGGTCAGGCGACATTGCCCTTCAATCACGACACTTTGCGGATCATCAATGAGTACAATGAGGGGCGCAGTCCCTCCCGCTGGCCAAGACCGCGCCAAAAGGGCTTGTTTGGCTGTTGCTGTATCTGCGCTAGATCGAATGAGAGCGATGACCTCATCGATATGATCGATGGCCATCACCAATCCCACAAGGATATGCCCCCGATCGCGCATCTTTTTGAGTTCGAATCGTGTTCGGCGGAGAACTACTTCGCGACGGAAAAGAAGGAAAATTTCGAGAATGTCTTTGAGAGGCATGAGACGTGGCCGGCCATGATCCAGGGCCAACATATTCATGCCAAAACTGACCTGAAGAGCGGTATGTCGCAGAAGTTGATTCAGAATAACGTCTGGTGCCGCCTCTCGCTTGAGCTCAATAACAACGCGGATTCCATCACGATCAGATTCGTCACGAAGGTCTGAGATTCCTTCAATGGTTTTGTCTTGAACAAGAGAGGCTATCTTCTCAACAAGACGGGCTTTATTGACTTGATATGGAATCTCTGTCACCACGATGGCCCAGCGATCTTTACGGATTTCCTCGATATTTGTTCGCGCGCGAACTAGGATGGACCCACGTCC
This sequence comes from Holosporales bacterium, assembly GCA_031258355.1. Classification (GTDB taxonomy): domain Bacteria; phylum Pseudomonadota; class Alphaproteobacteria; order UBA3830; family JAIRMZ01; genus JAIRMZ01. The sequence continues at coordinate 357 of JAIRMZ010000047.1, read as the reverse complement.
TGTTTTATAAGCTTCTTCAATGCCGCGACGTCCGAGGATTTGCCCCCCTGTGGGAAAGTCCGGACCTTGGATAAAACTTAAAAGCTCTCCTAAAGAAAGACCCGGATTTTCCAAAAGCGCCCGACAAGCGGCAATGACTTCTCCCAGATTATGGGTTGGGATATTGGTCGCCATTCCCACCGCAATACCGTTAGCGCCATTAACGAGAAGGTTAGGAAAACGCGCGGGAAGAAGACGAGGTTCTAGAACAGAATTGTCATAATTGGGGCTGAAATCGACGGTATCAAAGTCTAATTCGTCGAGAAGCGCATGCGCAATCTTGGAGAGACGGGCCTCGGTATAACGCATCGCAGCAGG
>JAIRMZ010000074.1 GCA_031258355.1 Holosporales bacterium | reverse complement strand
GGGATAACGCGCCTTCAAAGCTTGTGAGGCTCCATCGTTGAGAATGACGTAATTTGCGATCCAGGTATTAAGATAATGCTCGACTTCGTCTTTAGAAGAAAAGGAGCCAATTTTATCTCGAACAATGGCTTTGATATAATGCGCAAAGCGGGAAGCCGCAAGGATACAAGGAAGCCGCGCGCTCAGAGAAGCGTTCGCATTCGCATCGTCCGTGTTATAGACCTGAGGTTTTTGCGCCGTTTGTCCTCCAAAAAAGGCGGCATAATCTGTTCCCTTGCAGTGACAGAGGGAAAGGAATCCCAAATCACTCAACTCTTTTTCTCGACGATCTGTAACGGCGATTTCTGTCGGACACTTTAACGCCACATCACCATCTGTCGTCTTGAATGTATAGGCAGGGAGGCCCGTCACAAGTCCGCCTCCTTCCACGCCACGAATAGCAGCAGGCCAACTATAGTGCGCTACAGCGTCCGTAATACGTTGTGCTAGGACGAAAGCAGGATTGCCCCAACAGAATTTCGCGTTTTCTGTGCCATAAAGATCCTCTTTAAAGGCGAGACCCTCCACAGGCTGTGTATCTGGCCCATAAGGAAGACGCGCAAGAACATGGGGTAAAGTGAGAGCCACGTACCGAGAGTCTTCACTCTCTCGGAAAGACCGCCACTTGATCATTTCGGAACTTTCAAAGAGCTTGGACAGATCCCGAGGCTCCGCAAGATGTGTATAGGTATCCATGTCGAAAAGGGTCGAACCCGCCATGGCAATGAAAGGGGTATGGGCAGCGGCTGCAACGCTAGAGATTTTGGACAAAAGCTCTATGTCTTGTGGAGAGCGTGTAAATTCATATCCTCCAATAAGGCAAGAATAGGGCGTGCCACCAAAGGTGCCGTACTCTTCCTCATAGACCTTTTTGAAAAGCGCGCTTTGGTCAAATTCCACGGCTCTTTCAAGATCATCCAGAAGTTCCGTCTTCGTTACGTTCGCCACACGCAATTTTAAATGCGTACTGGTCTCGGTATTCATCACCAAATATTGCAATCCACGCCAAGTTCCTTCGAGCCCCAAAAAGTCTGCATGATGCAAAACCTCATTAAGTTGCCCATTGATCGCTGTATCAATTTTCTGCACTTCCTTGTTGATAAAGGCGAAAGCTGTAGAAGGTAGAGGATCCTGCGCTGCATCGATCCGATCTAAGAATTCCAGAAGGATCGTAGCCGCGTAATCTTCTAAATCTGGCGTTCGTGCAAGCTTTCCTTCTTGGAACAAGCGAGGCAGAAGATTTTGCGGGTCAAGGGAAGCTGTCTGAGCCATAGTCTCTCTCCTTATTTCTTCGTATCAGATGCTGATTTTTGATCTTGAGCGGAAGAGGCATTTTTTGTGCGGGCCGCAATCTGCTGACGAACGGCATCTCGTAGATCTTTATTTGTCAATAGTGTGTCCAACAATCCGAGAAGTGTGTCATTTCCTTCCATTTTGGCTAAAAGATCACGCAACATAACGCGAGAATCGTAGAGTTTTTTGAGGGCAGGAACGCTCTTAACGACCTCTAAAGGGCCAAAATCCTCCATAGAGGAGAAAGAGAGCTCCACTCCCATCATTTGGGTTTTATCTGCGCTCAGCTTGTTGGCAACTGTGAACGCTAGGTGCGGTTTGAGAGAAGCCAGAATTTCATTGAAATTATCGCGATCAATTTCTGTAAATTTTCGCTCTTTGAAACGTGGCAAAGGATCGGCAGGCTTCCCAGAAAGATCAGCAAGGATACCAACCAAAAAGGGGAGCTCTTTCATTTGAATAGCGTCCCCAATCTCAACATCATATGTAATCTGCACACGTGGAGGGCGAACGCGATCAAGAATATGTTGTGTGCTTTCCATCATTTCCTTTCCTTCGAAAATCTCTGACGCTTATTAATCGTCCGAGTCTGATCCTACGGGGACAGTCTTAAAAATCTGTGAACGGAAAGAAATTTTGTGGAAAGTTTTAATCTTCTAATAACAAAAAGACTTCGATATTTTGTGCATGCGCTTTGAGCGCTTCTTTCGCCTTTTTCAGAATCTGGAGAGCTTCAGGAACGGTTTGGACAGAGACCTCAACACCAGAGAAGATGAAGATGGTGGTACTCGCCTTTCGAGTTCTCAGCCAAAGGACACGAGTGATGCCAGGTTGCTCTTCAATAAGCTGTTGGAAATGCGTGCTTTCTTCTTCCGAAAGCCCTTTATCGAGCAACTCTCCGGCAGAATGACGAATTAACCGGACGGCTCCTACAGAAATATAGAGTGCAGCACCAAGCCCGAAGATACTGTCAATAAAAAAGATATTGAACCAATGACTGCAAGAGAGAGAAGCAATAATGCCTAGATTAGTGAATAGATCGACCCGGTAATGTAGAGAATCTGCTTGGATAATAACAGAATGTGTACGCCGGATGGCATAGCGTTGAACACAAACAAGAAACGTTGTCAGAACGATAGCGATCAGACTAACGGCAAGTCCAACAGGAGCGTTCTCAAGCGGCTCCGGAGAAATGAGGCGGTGTAAAGACTCCGTACCGAGAAATAGGGCCGATCCCACGACCAGAGCGGCTTGTCCCAAAGCAACAAGCGGCTCTACTTTTTGGAGTCCAAAGACGTAGGGAGGTTGCGCAGGACGCTGAGAAAAGTGAAGGCCAAAGATGGCGCAGATAGAGGAGAGACAGTCAATAGCGGAATCGAGTAAGGACGCTTGCATGCTGATCGCATTCGTTGTAAGCCAAGCCCAGATCTTCAGGATAACCAATACGCCTGCCGTTGTCGCCGCGTACTTTGCTGTAAATAACGCTAATCGAGAAGAGCCTACCGGTCCATGATGGCAATGTGGTCCCACACTTTTCCCTCATTAATCTTAAGCCGAACCGTACGGATTACGCGTTTGGCGAAAGATTATTTTAACGGGCACTCCTGCCAAATGGAATCGCTCTTTGAGACGGCGTTGTAGATAACGCTGGTAAGCCTCTGCAATTGCATCGACACGTGTTCCAAAAATCAAAAAGGAGAGAGGATGTTGCCCTGTTTGGGTGATATACTTTAGGCGTGTCGTTTTTCCTTTGTGGGAAGGGGGAGGATGTTGCAAGAGCGTTTCCTGGAGCCATTGGTTCAGTTCAGCCGTCGAGAAAACCCGTTGTGCCCGCCGATAAAGTTGAAAAAAAGTAGAGAAAAGGGCAGCAAGATTTTGCTGTTTTTGTGCAGAAATCGGGATGAGAGGTAACCCGTCATCTTGAGAGAGTCCCCGCAATACCGTTTCGCGTGCGTCTTTCTGTACTTTCTGCGGATCGGCGACTTGATCCCATTTATTAAGAGCGAGGACGAGCGGTAGGCCTTCTTCAAGAGCGCCATGTCCTAGAACGAGGTCTTGCTTTTCAAGGGGGCGTGTCGCATCTACAATAAGACAAGCCAAGTCTGTCTGACGTAATGCTTGTTTCGCCTTTAGAACAGTCAGTTGTTCTAAATTTTCTGTCATACGCGCGGCACGCCGTTGTCCTGCCGTGTCAATGAGGAGACAGGGGTACCCTTGATAAGACCAAGGGACTCGAATAGTGTCACGCGTTAACCCCGCCATGGGGCCTGCCAGAACTCGGGCCTCTCCAAGAAAAGCATTAATAAGTGTCGATTTCCCTACATTCGGACGCCCAAAAAACGTAATGCGCAAAGGCGATGTTGTGGTTTCCGAAGCCTCAGGAGGAAGAGGCTTTAGAATATCTTGAAGTCGAGAATAGAGAGAGGAAAGACCAATGTTGTGGGCGGCAGAAAGAAAGAGGGGATCTCCAAAACCTAAGGACAAGAGTTCGGTTGAGAAAACCGTCATATCCGGTGTTGTAAGATTTTCTGCTTTGTTAGCAACGACTTGAACCGTTTGATCTTTGGCAAGATGTTTGCGCAACCACACAGCCACGAAAGAGTCCGTCGGTAAGAGACCTTTTCGTGCGTCAACAAGAAAGATAATCACGTTGGCTTGTCGAACCGCATAAAGTGTTTGAGCTTGCAGATCCACTGTGAGAGGCGTTAATTCGTCTTCAAAGCCGGCGGTATCCCAAAGGGAGACGGTAGCTTCCCCTAAGGTCATGGTT
>JAIRMZ010000024.1 GCA_031258355.1 Holosporales bacterium | reverse complement strand
TGTCGAGCGTGCACAACGTGGAATTGTGTATATCGATGAAATAGATAAAATTTCACGCAAATCGGAGAATCCCTCTATTACCCGCGATGTCTCGGGAGAAGGTGTTCAACAGGCTTTATTGAAGATTATGGAAGGAACGGTGGCAGCGGTCCCCCCCCAAGGGGGACGTAAACACCCTCAGCAAGAATTTCTGCAAGTGGACACAACCAATATTCTCTTTATCTGTGGAGGAGCCTTCACAGGACTGGAGAAAATTATCGCTGCACGTGGGCAACAAACCTCTATCGGGTTTGGCGCCCAAGTTTCCTCTTTGGAAGAGAGGGAAACAGAAGATATCTTCCAAAAGGTAGAGCCTGAGGATCTTCTTAAATTTGGGTTAATCCCGGAGTTTGTGGGGCGTCTTCCTATCGTCGCAACCATTCCAGGCCTAAATAAAAAAGCGCTGGTACGCATTTTGACGGAGCCTAAGAACGCACTCGTGAAACAATATAAATGCTTGTTTGAGATGGAAGATGTCAACCTTCGCTTTACAGAAGGTGCTCTGAACGCTATAGCGCATAAGGCCTTGGAACGAAAAACAGGAGCCAGAGGTCTTCGTTCCATTGTGGAGACGGCGTTGCTGGATACGATGTACGATCTTCCAGAATTTAATGATGTCGAGGAAGTGGTGATCAACAAAGAGGTCATTGAAGGGCGTGCTGCGCCCCTGAAGATTCATGTCAATCCCCATTCTGCCTCTGCGCCGGAGACGGCTTAGTTACAGGAGAAACAGGAATGGATGACGACGACAGCACGCAAGATAAGGCCTTAGAAGGAGGAGTGCACCTATTTCCCGTTTTGCCTCTGCGCGACATTGTTGTTTTTCCGCACATGATTGTCCCTCTCTTCGTAGGTCGGGAACGTTCCATTAACTCTCTTGAACATGTGATGAAAAACGAGGAGAAGCAGGTTTTGCTCTCCACACAAAAAGATCCGCAAAAAGATATTCCAGGTCCAGACGATCTCTTTGCCATCGGAACGATCTCTTCCATCTTACAACTTTTGCGCCTTCCTGATGGAACTGTGAAAATTCTTGTCGAAGGGCGCTTTCGGGGGCGCATTCGGCAATACACCGACCTTACCGCCTATTGCGAGGCGGAAGTTGAGGAGATTCCAGACATTATCGATAAAGATCAGGAGATTTCCGCTCTTATGCGCGCACTGCTTGATCAATTTGAGACATATGTCAAATTACATCGGCGCATCCCAATGGATGTTGTTGCCGCGCTCCGGCAAGAGACCATCCCTGGACGTCTTGCCGATATTATTGCTTCGCATCTCTCGCTGCGGATCAACGATAGGCAACATATTCTCGAAACGCAGACGCTTTCTAAGCGTTTGGAGCTTGTCTTCTCTCATTTAGAGACAGAGATCGGCGTTATGCAGGTAGAGCGGCGTATTCGAAGTCGTGTCAAACGCCAGATGGAGAAATCACAGCGCGATTATTTCCTTAATGAACAAATGAAAGCCATCCAACACGAGCTCGGTGATCAAGAAAATGCTAACGGAGAATTCGAAGAACTAGAAGAAAAAATTCGAAAGACCAAACTTAGTAAAGAGGCCCGTGAGCGAGCACTGTCTGAATTGAAAAAACTCCGCTCGATGGCGCCTATGTCCGCAGAGGCCACGGTCGTGCGGAATTACCTTGATTGTCTCCTCAGTGTTCCTTGGGGTCAAAAAACAAAAATCAATAAAAGCCTTCGAAAAGCGCAGGAGATTTTGGACATCGATCATTATGGCTTAGCCAAAGTCAAAGACCGTATTTTGGAGTATTTGGCCGTTCAAAGCCGTGTAGAAAAGGTAGGCGGACAGGTCCTTTGTCTTGTGGGGCCTCCTGGGGTCGGGAAAACATCACTCGCACGCTCTATTGCCCGCGCGACAGGACGAACTTTTGTCCGTATTGCCTTGGGTGGCGTTCACGATGAGTCCGAAATCCGTGGGCATCGCCGTACTTATATTGGCTCGATGCCGGGAAAAATCATTCAAGGTATGCGCAAAGCTGGGGTAGTCAACCCACTCTTCCTTTTAGACGAAATCGATAAATTGGGGACGGATTTTCGTGGAGACCCTGCTTCCGCCCTTCTAGAAGTTCTTGATCCAGAGCAAAATGCGGCCTTCAACGATCACTATTTAGAGGTGGACTATGACCTCTCCGATGTGATGTTTCTTACAACAGCTAATAGCTTGCACCTTTCTCAACCTCTTCTTGATCGATTGGAGATCATCCGGATTTCTGGGTATACGGAAGATGAAAAAATCGCAATTGCTAAGACTTACCTCCTTCCCAAGCAGCGGAAACTTAATGGTTTGAAGGAGGCAGAATTCTCCGTCTCTGAACAAGCTTTCCGCGAGATTGTGCGTTTCTACACGCGAGAAGCGGGAGTACGGAATCTGGAGAGAGAAATCGCTAACCTTTCCCGAAAATCGGTACGCCGCATCTTGGAAGAGAATAAGAAAACGGCCAAGCGCATCCGGGTGACACGCCGAAATCTCAAAGAGTT
>JAIRMZ010000017.1 GCA_031258355.1 Holosporales bacterium | reverse complement strand
GGACATTTTTCCGTTTATGTGTATAGCTTTACAATCATTGTCGCCTGTTTGACGACCTCTGTGGCTGCGATTTCTATTTGGACAGCCTTTATCACACAATTACTTCGCCCTTTTAAGATTACGTACGAAGTCGTTTTAATCACGAGTCTTGGGCTTGCTTTTGCGGTATCAACGCTTGGATTCTCTGGCATTGTGCACCTTATGCAACCTGTGTTGCAGTATATGTATCCAGTGCTGATTCTCTTGACGATCTTTAATATTTGGAAAGAGACACACAAACTATCTCAAGAGAAATAAAGGACGTTTTAATTTAAATTATACTTTACTCGGCAATATCCTCCTGTTTTTAAAAGCAAAGAGTTCAAAAAGTTGCATGGAATGCCCAGTATTCTCCATATTGGATACATCGCCACAGCAAGAGCAAGGCGAAAAACCCTGAGAAAAGAGACAAGGAGGATTTTGTGTATTGGACACAGAACGTTAAGGAAAAAGCACGGAAGCTACTTCGTCAGGAAGGAAACACTGCTAGAATGGGCGTTTTGGCGTATGACACGCTGGAAGCGCCTCATTGGACGACCCCAACTTACCAAGGGTTAGCGCGTGAAGGATTTTGTGGGAATGTCATCGCTTATCGGTGCATTTCTTTGATCTCACGCTGTATTTCCAGCGTCGCTCTTGTTGTGAGAGAACGAGGAGAGCCCATAGAGACGCACCCACTACGGCAGCTATTAGAGACCCCAAATAGCCGTCAATCTCGTGCACCCTTTATGGAAATGCTCACTAGTCACCTCCTCCTTTCTGGAAACGGTTATATCGAGGCTCTCTCCAACGACGTGAACCCGCCGACGGAACTCATCACACTCCGTCCGGATCGCGTCCACATCTCGATGACCGCTGCTCATGAGGTCACTTACACCTATGAGATTAACGGAAAGCATTTTCCTCTTCCAGCCATCGGAGGGGAAAGAGGCATCACGAAAGCGGAGGCCGGACTTCTCCATGTCCGGTTCTTTAACCCGCTCGACGACTGGTATGGTATGAGCCCCCTCGAGGCTGCTGCGCGTTCGATCGATCAACATAACGCTGTCTCAGGGCATAATCTTGCCTTGCTTCAGAATGGCGGGCGTCCTTCGGGATGTCTCATCGTGAAGAACGCGCAGGGAGGCCTGACGGAAGACCAACGCAATACCCTTCGAGCACAAGCAAGGGAACATTATGCGGGAAGTTCCCATGCCGGAAAAATTCTTGTTCTTGAAGGAGATTTCGAATGGAAAGAAATGGGGCTTTCCCTCAAGGATATGGACTTCATCTCAGGGAAAAAGCTTTCCGCGCGGGAGATCGCCCAAGCTTTTGGTGTTCCCCCGATGTTTGTCGGAGTCCCCGGAGATGCCACCTTCTCCAATTATAAAGAAGCCCGCTTCCATTTATGGGAGGATACAATCCTTCCCATCTTGGACCTGATTATTGCAGAGCTTAACGGATGGTTAGCGCCAAAATTCGGAGAAGAGGTGAGTATTACTTACAATCCTGATACCATTCCTGCTTTAGCTGCACGCCGAGAAGCCATATGGGCACGCGTCTCTCAAGCGCCTTTCCTCACGCGTAACGAACAACGCGCGGCGCTGGGATATCCCCCTGTCTCAGGGGGCGACACCCTTCTTCCCTAAACTTTCTTTCCCCTCTTTCTCAAAAAAGGAAATTTCTATGCACGATACTTCTCTGCGCAGGATTCCTGCGCCCTTAGAAATAAAGAACTTCTCTCAGACAGGAGAATTCCAAGGATATGCCAGTGTTTTTGATGTCATCGATCACGATGGGGACATTCTCCTCCGAGGAGCTTTCCTCCGCACACTAAAGGAGATGGAGCAATCCGGGAAGAGGCCCAAACTTCTGTGGCAGCACGATGCAACACGCCCCATCGGAATTTGGCAAGAAATTCGAGAAGATTCTTATGGCCTTTTCGTGCGAGGGAAAATCCTCCTCGATCTTGAGAAAGGGCGTGAAGCTTACACGCTTCTTAAAAACAAAGCCTTAGAGGGGCTATCTATCGGATTTATCCCGATGAAAAGCCGCCCCGCAACAGCCTTTCACGCAAAACGCTTTCTAGAAGAAGTCGCTTTGCTTGAAATTTCCCTTGTTACCTTTGCGGCCAATCCTTTGGCAAATGTCACGGTATGCAAGGGAAAGTCTGCCTTTCGTGCGGAAGATCCGCTTATCGAAACGGCACTCCGTCGCCTCGCGCGATTTTTGCAAACCCCCTAGGAGAAAACAGTATGACCCAAGATATCCGTCAAACGATTGATGCTTTATACGACGCTTTTGCGCAGTTTAAAGAAACAAATAATGAACGATTAATCAGTTTAGAGAGTAAATATGGAGCAGACCCCCTTCTTGAAGAAAAGTTGGGGCGCATTAATGCGCAATTAGATAAAGCAGAGGAAGCTCTGCAAAGGTCAAGAAATGGCCAAAAGTATCTCTCTTTTCCTTCTGCGCTGGAAACAGAGAAAGAGGAGCACAAAGCGCTTTTCCTGACGTATTTACGCAAAGGCCAAGAGACATCCCTCCAATCTTTTGAGAGGAAAGCGCTTAGTAGTACCAGTGGTCAAGATGGGGGATACCTCATCCCAGCGCCCTCTGTGGATCGCATCTTTGCGATTCTTACCGCAAACTCTCCTATGAGACAAGTGACACGGTGCGAACGCATCTCAACGGATGCCGTTGATATTCTTGTCGACAAGGATCTGCCAGATGCGAACTGGACGGCAGAGACGGCAACGCGTGCGGAGACCAATACAAAAGAAATCGCGCAAGTGCGCATTCCTGTCCATGAACTGTATGCCAATCCCCGTGCAACGCAGAAGCTTTTGGATGATGCGCAGATTGACTTGGAATCCTGGTTGATTTCTCGCGTTACAGAGAAGATGGCCGCCCTCGAGAACGCCGCCTTCATTACAGGAGATGGGAAGAAGAAACCCAAGGGATTCCTCGCTTATGAGACGGTTCAGAAAGACGCTTGGGAATGGGGCAAACTCGAACATGTCAAAAGTGGCGTGAACGGAGCTTTTCCTGAAGAGCATCCGGGAGATTTTGTTCTCGATGTAATGCATTCTCTAAGAAGTCCTTACCTGCAGGGAGCGGCTTGGATGATGCCTCGCTCTACCTTGGCCGAGGTGCGCAAGCTTAAAGACCCTTCAACAGGGCACTATTTGTGGCAGCCTTCATTGGACAAGACGCCGGCAACTCTATTGGGTTTCCCCATTCTTATTGCCGATGATATGCCGGACCTTGTTGCAGAAACCGCGAGCTCTTCCCTTGCTTTCGGTAATTTTTTCTCCGCCTACCAAATTGTCGATCGCCAAGACCTCCGTGTCTTGAGGGATCCTTACAGTGCAAAGCCTTACGTCGAGTTTTATGCCACGCGCCGCGTTGGGGGAGATGTTGTTAATTTCGAAGCCCTCAAAATTGGTCGCTTCGAACAATAAACTCTCCACTCTTTCCCTTTTTGGGAAATACTGAAGAAATCTTGATCTGGCCTCAATTTATTTGGGGCCTTTTACCTAAGAGGAATTTATGCCTTTGACTATTATACGGCCTGCCGAGGCTCCGCTTATTTCTTTGGAGGAAGCCAAGACCTATCTCCGCGTTGATACTGATGTGGAGGATGCGCTCATCACACGTTTGATCGCGGCAAGCACAGAAGCGCTGGAAGCGATTACAGGATGCGCTTTTCTGCGAAAGACTTACCAATATGTGACAGACTTACTCCTTTTTGAGACGTCTTCTTATCCACGTTTCAAAGGATTCCCTGCGGTCCAACGCCTTCCCCTGCCGCGCCCTCCCCTGCACCAGATTCTTTCTGTGACAGTAAAAACAAAGACGCAAGAACAAGAAATTCCTGCGGAGGATTACAGCGTTCTCAGCAGCCATGGACCGGCGCAATTAACACTTACGATTCCTAATCCACTAGAGATGTGGGATAGGAGCACTTTGGCAGTCTCTTTCGTTGCAGGATGGGGAGAAACAGCGCGAGAAGTTCCAGAACCCCTGCGCTTAGCTACCCTCATGCTCGTTGCGGATGCTTACGAAAAACGGGATGGGTACGCTGCAAGCGCAGGTCTGCCTTCCGGTGTGCGCAATCTTATCCAACCTTATCGTCTTGTCAATATTAGGTGACCCTATGCCTCATTCTTCTTTTTCTCCTTTAATCCGTCATCTCTCTGACCGGATCGATATCCAATCTGGCACTTATAAGGTTTCCAAAGAAGGTCAGGAACAATTGACCTGGAATCTTTGGCGCTCGGTTTGGGCCTATCTTCAAAGCCTAGAGAGCCCTGTTTCTCCAGAATTGTCTTGGAAGCCTACAGCGTATCGCGTTGTCCTCCGTGGGGACTCCGGGTTCCCTCGGCTTTTTCGTGTGGTCTGGCACAACATCATCTTTGTTCCCACGACAAATCTCAAACTTCCCCCTAAACACCCATGGATAAGTTTTTCCATGCTGGAAACCCGATAAGAGGATCTCATGTATCACATCACTCCTTTTGCCCTCGAACGTTCTGTTATTAGGGCGCTAAATCAGAATACTGTTGTAAAAGCAAAAGTTCCTCTCCTGCGCATAGGAACTCCTCTCTCCGCTATAGATGTTCCACATTTGTGGATTTCCGTTGCCAAGGAGACCGTCGTCGGACTCAACCGCTTGCACGCAGAAGGTGAAATGATTCTTTCCTTTCCCTTTGCAAAAGGGAGTGAAATGGTGGGGGCCTTAGAGGCCATACAAGAAACATTGCGACAAGCGCTCCCTTTGTACTTAGGGGAACGTGCTGTTGGGACGATGCGATGGGAAGAAAAAGATCTCCGAAAAAGCACGAAGAAAGAGGGATTTGCCATCCTCTTGAACTTTGATTTGTTTGTCTATTTAGAAAGGATTTACGCATGAACAATGACATTTTTCCTCAAGAAGAGGAACTGGAAGGAGAGCAAGAGCGCTCTTCTATCGAAGAACTGGAAGAATATTTCGAACTCAGTGCACGAACACGCTTCATGGTGTTCCCTCGTTGGATGGAGTAAAGGACGATGACACAAGAAACAGAGCTTATTTTAAGTATTGCGGGATTTCCCCCTTACAGTGGGCGCGGATGCTTCCAGCAACTGATGCCGGCGGACAAGGGCTTTTTTCAGCGGACAATTAATGGTGCGTTATCCTGTATCAGCTTAGAGACGCCCCTCAAATACCGGAGCCTTATCCGGGGGAAGGACGTTTCCTCACCGGCCTTTGATCGTTTTTGGGTGAACACACAGGTAACGGTAGGTTGTATCCATCGACTATGGCAACGTTTCAAAAAGGGAGAGGCGCATCTCACCCTAACTCGTCCTCCTGTTGAGGGATCTGTTTGCGTTGTGGATTGTGCGGGACAGCCTGTGCCCTTCGTGCAAAGAGATCAGGACATTCGCTTGCAAAATCCTTCTTCCAACGAGACATTTGTTAGTTTTCGACCTTGGCTGACGATGATTGTTAGTGATTTTCGTTTTGAAACCGATGAATGGGGTATCGCCAACGCATGGCAATTAATTTTAGAAGAAATGTGAATATAGATCCATTTACACAATACAACAGCGCAAAATCCCCCCCCCTTGTAAAAAGGATCGCGCCCTCTCTCGACAAGGTCCTTAGGCCGTCAAATTCAACTTTCAATTTTTAAGAATAGGAGACTTCTATGTTTTGTCCACTAAAATTATCCACTTTTTTTATTGGCTTATGGCCTGATTTTTATTCCTCCCCATGGGAGAGGAATAGAATACTCAGTGAATGAAGATTCTTTCAAATATTTACGCTTCCAGAAAGGAGCCGCCTTCTTTTTTTCATAAAGAAAGAAGGCTCATCCCCCTTCCTAAAAACTCACGTCTTCAGATATTCACAGCCTTAATACTCAACTTGACCTTTCCACGCTGATCAAAGCCAATGACTTTGACACGAACCACATCGCCTTCTCTCACGACATCGGTCACTTGATTAACGCGCGTTGGAGAAAGCTCACTGATATGCACTAAGCCATCCTTATGTCCAGAGAAGTTCACGAAAGCGCCAAATGGCACGACCTTCACGACAGTTCCCTCATAGATACGCCCCACTTCCGGGTCGGCAATCGCCTCGCGTATTTTTGTCATAGCGGCTTCTTGTGCACCTTCATCAGGCGCAGAAATTTTCACCACACCGTCATCGTTGACGGTAACACGTGCCTTCGTTTCCGTCGAAATCGCACGGATCGTCTGCCCTTTTGGACCAATCAATTCCCGAATTTTATCTTTCGGAATTGTCATTTCTACAGATAATGTCATTTTTCCCCTTATTCCTCTTTCAGAGCGGCTTTCACGCTCAACTTTACCCGACCTCGGTCATCAAAGCCAAGCACTTTGACACGCACGCTCTCTCCCTCTTTTACAACGTCGGTCACCTGGCTTGGACGGACCTCCGCTAACTCACTGATATGCACTAAACCATCACGACTCCCTAGGAAGTTCACAAACGCTCCAAACTCCATGATTTTCACAACCTTTCCCGTATAGATAGTGCCGATCTCCGGATCACAAGCAATCCCTTTAATCCACTCTACCGCCGCCTCCAAAGCCGCCTTATTTTGAGAAGCGACATGCACCAGACCCTCGTCGTTGATGTCCACCTTAGCGCCCGTCTTTTCTGTAATTTCGCGAATAACTTTTCCTCCTGTGCCGATCACCTCGCGAATCTTATCCCGAGGCACCGTCAAACTAACAATACGCGGGGCATGCGCACTAAGATCCTGACGTGGCAAGGCAAGAGACAGGGTCATTTTACTCAAAATGTGCGTCAATCCTTCTCGCGCTTGCACCAGCGCCAACCGCATGATCTCTGGTGTCACCCCAGCAATTTTGATATCCATCTGCAACGCAGTAATCCCCTCAGAGGTGCCCGCCACTTTAAAATCCATGTCGCCGAGATGATCCTCTTCGCCTTGTATATCACTTAAAATGACGAAATCCTCACCTTCTTTAACGAGCCCCATCGCAATACCTGCGACAGGCTTCTTTAACGGCACCCCTGCATCCATAAGAGACAAGGAGGCCCCACAGACACTCGCCATGGAGGAAGAACCGTTACAGGACACGATCTCGGAGACAACACGAATGGCATAAGGAAAATCTTCCTTCGAAGGCAACATCGGATGGATAGCGCGCCAGGCAAGCTTTCCATGCCCAATCTCGCGCCTTCCTGGAGACCCAAGACGTCCCACCTCGCCAACAGAAAAAGGCGGAAAGTTGTAATGCAGCAAAAAGTGCTCGCGGTACTCTCCCTCTAAACCATCGATGATCTGTTCATCTTGCCCCGTTCCAAGCGTTGCTACGACAAGCGCCTGTGTCTCTCCGCGCACGAACAGCGCACTCCCATGCACACGAGGCAAAACACCAACTTCGGTATGAATAGGACGAATTTCCTGAGGCGCGCGCCCCCCTAGTCGTTTTTTACGTGTCAGAATTTCTGAACGTAAGAGCTGATACTGTAGCGTTTCAAAAGCCGCATGCACAGCAGCTCCCGAGAATCCCTCGTCTTCCAGTAATCCACTTATTTCATCGCGTAGTACCCGAATCTTCGCATGACGTCCTTTCTTAGGAAGATCTTCTGCCATGATCATTAGTAATTTTTTCTCAGCTGTTTTCCGAACCGCGACTTCCGCCTGCTTTTGCTTATCAGTTTCTTCTTCCGCTAAAGCCCAAGGTTCTGCTGCCGCCTCTTCCGCCAACTGAATGATCGCCTCAATAACGGGCTGATAAGCCTTGTGGCCAAAAAGCACCGCCTCCAGCATTTTTTCTTCAGAAAGCTCTCGCGCCTCCGACTCCACCATGAGAACCCCTTGCGCACTTCCCGCTACGACAAGATCTAGGTCCACGGCTTTCTCCCGCGACAATGGAGGATTCAAGACGAACTCTCCTTGGAGATAGCCGACGCGTGCCGCCCCAATGGGCCCCAGAAAAGGAATTCCTGAGAGGGTAAGTGCAGCCGAAGCCCCAATCATCGCAACAATATCCGGTTCATTTTCCAGGTCGTACCCCAGGACTGTGCAAATGACCTGTGTTTCATTCCGAAAAGCGGCAGGAAACAAAGGACGGATAGGCCGATCAATAAGTCGCGAAGTTAAGGTTTCCCGCTCCGACGGTCGTCCTTCCCTCTTGAAAAAACCGCCAGGGATTTTCCCAACAGCAAAGGATTTTTCCTGATAATTAACAGTTAAAGGAAAGAACCCCACATTCTCCGCCGGCTTTTCAGCGGCAACCACCGAACAGAGCACCGAAGTTTCCCCATACGTTATAAAGACAGAACCCGTTGCCTGACAAGCAAGTCGCCCCGTTTCAAGGATCAGCTTCCGCCCCCCCCAGATCAACTCCCGACGAGAACCAAAAGACAAAGGAGATTTTTCCTTCACTCTACTCTTTCCCCGACAATGGAGAAGAGGCTCCGACAAATAAAATCACCTTTCGCCTTTCATTTCAAACAATTCCACACAGAAACAACATGCTTCATCTCTTCCCCCAAATTAAACGCTCTTCCTCTTCTTTACAAGAGCCGAAAGAGACGGGCCGAACAAAAGGCTAAAGCTTTTACTAATAACCATTTCTCGTTGTCTATACGTTCCTGCTATGTTTAGCATGCAATCTTTTTTCAAAAACACCAATCTCTTTCCGTGACGTTTTCTCTACTTTTGCATAAATGGCACACTTTCTTGTTTCCTTCAAAAAGAGAGAAAGTGTGTCCCCCGCCTAATGAGGAAAAGGCTTCATCAACAAGCTAACTCCTTCTGTTTTTAAAGATCGCCAAACAGGCCGAGATCTATCCACGCAGGCGATCCAGAGCCCTCTCGATGCTGACCATCTTCTTCTATAGGGGCAATATCAAAATCTCCCTCCATAGGAGGGGCAGCTCCAGAAAAAAGGTGGATCCGTTCTCTGTTTCTCTCCAGAAGTCTCCATCTGTTTTTGACGTTAACACCTGACCTTCCTGGAAAAAATGGGGATATCGCTGTCCATTTCGGCCCAACTCGACTATACGCGTCACGCAGCGCCTGATCTTCTTCGGCTGTCCACGGTCTTTGATAAAGACCGGGAATCAGATAATTCCCCCATCTCTCGCGTATTCGATTGGGATCCCTGCCAATATGTGCAATCTCTCCAATTTCTCTCCAATTTGCGTTTGGATTGTCTTTTTTGGCCTGTATTATTCTTCCATCTTCCTCAGGAGTGAACTTTTGGTGCCGCATCCCTTGGCTGTAATCACAGCAGACAACCAGTAACCCTAGGATAAAAGAGAAATTTCTTACCTTCATTGATCCCTCATCTTATTTTCAGAATTGTATCATATAAAATTTATATTCTTTAAATATTATTGGTACTCTTAACTTGTTCTCAAATTTGTCTTTTTTGGTGAGGAAAACACTGCTGAATACATT
>JAIRMZ010000014.1 GCA_031258355.1 Holosporales bacterium | reverse complement strand
TAAAGACGCTCCAATGGTATTTGCAATTTCGACATCAAAACCAACAAGAGAAGCTCTTACTTTAAATGAAAAGGGAGGATAATCCGCAGGAATCGCCACGATGATTCGTTTCGGTTTTTCCGGTTCTGGTGGTGGAGCAGAAGACTCTTCTGCTTTTTTAGGTTCCGGCGCTTTGCTTTCTGAGCTAGCGGCTCCTTTCACTGCGGCTGGCTCACCCTTACCGTCTTGTTTTGCCGCGCCATTTTCAGATGTCGCTTCCGGAGCAACAGGAACCGCTTCCTGACTTTCTCCATTCTGTGTAAAAAGAGAGAAAAGCGCTAAAAAGCTAGCAAAGACGTATACAGAACGGCGACTCGTTTTCATTGCCTATTCCGACAGAAAGTCAGCAGAGTCGAAAGAGTTCGGCTCTTCATGCTGTCAAACATAAGCGCTTCTCTAATGAGATATACCATCTTTCACAATGCATTATCGTCACATTCTCTAATCTAAAAGCACTTGCGCTACCACTAACTCTGAAAGCCCCCTCAGCCTAATTCCCGCATCGAGACTCAGAACATCTTTTCCTTTCGCACCCGCTATACCTCACTCTTGACCAGCATTCCCAGCAGCAAGACAAACCCACACATCCTCCAAACCACAGCACTTCACCTCAAAAATATGCCAAGACCCAGCACCGCTAGGAAGCCTCTTCTAACCCCCACTTCTTTTCCAGCTCTTGAATTTTCCCCATTTCTTTTAGTTTCGTGAGAGCCTGGTCGATGGATTCCTTAAGAGGAGAGTCTTTTTTCATTAAGATTTTATATCCTCCTTCAGACTTCTGAATTAACTGACAAGTCAAAGTAGAGTCCTTTTGCGCAAACTCACGTGCCTGATGAACATCCATATAAGCCCCTATGATACGACCCGTTTTAAGGTATTGGACCATGGTATTCACGTTGTCGAATGTCATAATCGTCGCCTCTTCAAGTTCCTTGCGACAATAAGTTTCCATCACTGACCCCGTCTGACAGCCGATTCTTTTTCTATACAAATCCTCTTTCTTGGGAACAGGATTCTCTTTCGGATATAAAACAGCTATCCCAGCTCCGTAGTAAGATTGAGAAAAATCAAACCTTTTGCTCCGCTCCTCTGTATACTCAAAGGCGGCCATGGCAACGTTAGCCTTCCCAATACGAACCGCCCCTAGAATAGAAATAAACGGAAAATCTAAGACGCGTACATCCATGTCTAGCTCCTCCGCCACGAGGCCTGCTAAGTCAACCTCAAACCCCACGATATCCTTGTTTTTTACGAAGGAAAAAGGCGGATAGTCCGCCGTTGTCGCTACAATAAGCGTCTCTCTTGGTTTCGGAGGCACCTTCTTTTCTTCTGACTTCTCCACAGAATCTGCTACCTGCGCTGCGGGAGCTTCCTCCTTTTTGGGAGCATCTTCCGCTGGAGAATCTTCTGCGCTTGCAAAAAAAGGACAGAGCGCCAGGAAAAATGCCATTATAAATGATGAACAGACCGATCTCCGCATGACTAATCTCCCTAAAACACCAATAGCTTAACAAGGCGGAACTCCCCCATCAACCCCTTCTCTTACCAAAAGAAAAGACGAAGCAAGATTCCCTTTCCCTCCTCGAAAACAAGGGGCTTGACGGAGGGTGTGTTCCGCATTAAGGTGGACTAGCTCGGGTGGCGTGGTAGGCGCTCTTTCCTGAGAATTGGCGCGTAATCGAGAGTAAAGCATTTCTTTATGCACTTGCATGAGCTAAAGGCGAAGAGCCCCGCAGAGCTTCTGGCGTTTGCCGAAGAGCTCGGTGTTGAAAATGCTGGAGGATTGCGGCGTCAAGACTTGGTGTTCGCGTCGCTCAAACAGCTTGCACAAAATGGAGAGGAGATTAATGGAGAAGGTGTCTTGGAGATTCTTCAAGACGGATTCGGTTTTCTCCGTTCTCCTCAAGAGAATTATCTATCTGGTTCAGACGACATATATGTTTCTCCCGCTCAAATCCGGAAATTAGGACTTAAGACAGGGGATGCTGTGGAAGGTCAAATACGGGCTCCTAAGGAAGGAGAACGGTATTTCGCTTTGGCTCGGGCCAATCAGGTGAATTTTGAGGATCCGGGTCACCTTCGACATCGTATTAATTTCGATGACCTCACGCCTCTGTTTCCTCAGGAGCGCCTGAAACTCGAGATGAATTCCGGGGATGCGAGCGCAGATCTGACGCGCGTTGTAGAGATGATTTGCCCACTTGGAAAAGGGCAGCGCGCGCTTATCGTGGCGCCTCCTCGGACGGGCAAAACGGTCATGCTACAGAATATTGCCAAGGCGGTTACAACGAATTGTCCTGAGGTGTACCTGATTGTTCTTCTGATCGATGAGCGCCCAGAAGAGGTAACGGATATGATTCGTTCTGTCAAAGGAGAAGTTGTCAGTTCAACCTTTGACGAAGCGCCTTCTCGCCATGTGCAGGTGGCCGAGATGGTCATCTCTCGCGCCAAGCGTCTCGTTGAGCATAAACGGGATGTCGTGATTTTGTTGGACTCTATTACACGTCTAGCTCGAGCTTACAACACGGTTTGCCCCTCTTCTGGGAAAGTTTTAACAGGCGGAGTAGATGCTAATGCACTGCAGCGTCCGAAGCGCTTCTTTGGGGCCGCGCGCAATGTTGAGGAAGGGGGGTCTTTGTCTATTATCGCCACCGCCTTGGTTGAAACGGGCTCGCGGATGGATGACGTGATTTTTGAGGAGTTCAAAGGGACGGGAAATGCCGAAATTGTTCTGGATCGGAAGCTAGCAGATAAGCGAACGTTTCCTGCCATCGATGTCACGAAGTCTGGAACGCGTAAGGAGGAGCTGCTTGTTGAACGATCTATTCTCTCTAAGATGTGGGTTTTGCGAAGGATTTTGATCCCCATGGGGACTGTGGACGGGATGGAATTCCTGCTAAACAAGCTTCGTGGCACGAAGACCAATAGTGACTTCTTTGTTTCTATGAACCAGTGATGGATCAGCCCCTTCCTTTTGACCTAGCACTTCTCGATTGGATTGTGTGTCCTGTTACAAAAACACCGCTAGAGTACGACGCTGTCCGCCAGGAGCTGATGAGTAAAGCCGCTAAACTCGCTTATCCTATCCGAGCCGGGATTCCTATCCTGCTCCCGGAGGAGGCAAGAATCATTGAGACCGATTCAGGGAGCTCCTATAATCTTTGAAAGGCGGAGTAGCTCAGTTGGTTAGAGCAGCGGAATCATAATCCGCGTGTCGGGGGTTCAAGTCCCTCCTCCGCTACCAGAGTTATGAGGAGGAATGAGTATGGATTTACCGTATGTGACGGATACGACCTTTGCGCAGGAGGTGTTGGAGGCAAAGGGCTGTGTTCTTGTGGACTTTTATGCGGATTGGTGCGTGCCTTGCCGGATGATTACGCCGATCCTCGAGGAGATCGCACAGCAATTTGTGGGACGCCTTAAGATCTACAAAATGAATATTGATCAAAGTCCGCAAATACCTGCGACTTACGATGTGATGAGTGTCCCGACCCTGCTCCTCTTTAAAGAGGGGGAACAGTGTGCGATCTCCGTTGGGGCACAATCCAAAAGCAAGATTCTCGACTGGCTGAACCAGCATCTTTAAGCGATGGGACTTAAATGCGGCATCGTTGGACTTCCCAACGTGGGCAAATCGACGTTATTTAATGCCTTGACGCAAACGGCCGCTGCCCAGGCCGCTAATTATCCTTTTTGCACCATTGATCCCAATGTTGGGCGTATTGCGGTGCCGGATTTTCGTTTGGGGCAAATTGCCCAATTAGCACAATCACGTGAGATCATTCCGACCTTTCTTGAGGTTGTTGATATTGCCGGTCTCGTTCGTGGGGCCAGTCAAGGAGAAGGATTGGGCAATCAGTTCCTCGGGCATATCCGCGAGGTAGAGGCAATCCTCCATGTCCTCCGATGCTTCGAAGACACAGATATCCCTCATGTCGAGGGCCCGATTGACCCTGTCCGAGATCGTGAGGTTGTGGAGACGGAATTGCTGCTTGCGGACCTGGAGAGCTGTGCACGTCGCGAGACGGCACTGACCAAGAAAGCACGTGGGAAAGACCCGGAGGCGGAACAAACCCTCTCTCTTCTGCACAAACTTCATCCCTTTTTAGAGGACGGGAAGCCTGCGCGCGATTTTCCTGTTTCTTCAGAAGACGGACGGAAGGTTTTGCGCGGGTTACATTTATTAACGAGCAAACCCATTCTTTATATTGCGAATGTTTCGGAGGAGGAGGTTGGCACGGGGAACGCTTGGACAAAAGCCTTGCAACAGCTTCCTGGGCAGGTTCTTCTTGTTTCCGCTGCGATTGAGGCAGAGGTCGCGGCGTTACCTGTGCAAGAGCAGCAGGGCTATTTACAAGCTTTGGGGTTGAAAGAATCGGGACTTGCCCGTGTGGTCCGTGCAGGCTATGCGCTTCTTGATCTTCTGACGTTTTTCACAGCGGGTCCTAAGGAGACGCGGGCTTGGACCTTGCGGTGTGGAGCTAAAGCGCCTGAGGCTGCGGGCGTTATCCATACAGATTTCGAAGAAGGCTTTATCTGCGCGGAAACGATCAGCTTTGCGGACTTTATCGCCTGCGGAGGAGAAAACGGGGCGCGTAACGCAGGAAAAGCACGCCTTGAGGGACGCGCTTATATCGTCCAGGACGGCGACATTTTCCATTTTCGGTTTAATAGGTAGAGGGGGAAGGAAGTCTTTTTTCGCCCCAGAGTACGTTCGCCGTCGATGATTCTTGTACGTTCCGAAACGCTAATTACTGCTCTTTCG
>JAIRMZ010000093.1 GCA_031258355.1 Holosporales bacterium | reverse complement strand
CAAGGAAGTGACCAAGAAGAAAACGCTAATGTTCGGCGCTTAGCACGGCTGGGTGTACCTGTCTTTATCGGTCACGAAGCCGCGCATGTTCAGAAGGCAGCAGCTGTGGTCTTTTCCTCCGCTATTGGACAAGACAATGTCGAATTGGTTCAGGCGCGTGCTCAAGGGATCCCTGTAGTCCGCCGTGCAGAAATGCTTGGAGAGTTAATGCGATTGCGCCGATCGATTGCGGTCGCAGGAAGCCATGGAAAGACGACAACAACCTCACTTGCCGCCGCACTTCTCGCCCAAGCCGGTCTAGATCCAACAGTGATTAATGGGGGCATCATCAATGCGTATAACAGCAATGCGCATCTGGGAGCTGGGGAATGGATTGTCGTTGAAACTGACGAATCAGACGGCTCTTTCTCCAAACTTCCCGCAACCCTTTGTATCATTACGAACATCGACCCTGAACACGTGGATCATTTCAAAAACTACGAAGCATTGGTGGCGGCGTTTGGTCATTTTGTCTCCAACATTCCTTTCTATGGTGTAGCTATTTTGTGCCTCGATCATCCTGTCGTCGCCTCTTTGGCTTGCCAAACAATCGACCGGAGAATTTTGACCTATGGCTTTTCTCCTCAAGCCGATATCTGGTCTGAAAATTATCGCTTAGAGAAAAAGGGGGGATATTTTTCAGTTCGCTTCTCGGATAAATGCATCGCACGCTATGCGGAGTCCTTGGCCTCCCCTGCACAGCAAGCCGCTTGGTCAGATTTTTTCTTGCCTATGATCGGACGTCACAACATTCAGAATGCGCTTTCTATCGTAGCGCTTGCATTGGAACTTAAGATCCCACCAGCAACGCTTCACCTCGCTTTTCAGTCCTTTATGGGAGTTGGGCGTCGCTTTACGATTCTCGCAGAAGCAAACGGCATCCGTATTGTTGATGATTATGGCCATCATCCTGTTGAGATTCGTGCCACGCTGGAAGCGGCGCGCACTGTGACACCAGGACGTCTCTGGGCGATCATCCAGCCCCATCGCTACACACGTCTCAAAAATCTTTTCTCAGAATTTGTTGGTATCCTCGGTCTGGCGGACCAGACATTTATTGCACCTCTCTATACTGCAGGAGAGCCCCCTCTCCCAGGAATCAGCCATCAAGCGCTTTATGAAACAGGGAAAGAGCGCTCTTTAGCTGTATCCCTTATAGACTCGCCAGAAGAACTATGCGCTGTTTTGTTACCGCAGCTTAGAGAAGGAGATACTGTCGTCTTTCTAGGGGCGGGCACGATTAGTCGCTGGGCACACTTCTTCGCAGACACCTTCTCTTCTTGCCACAAAGAGGTCGCTTGAGGTGTCCTCCCTTCTTTCTTATCTGCCTCCTGTTCGTGGTCGGATCCAAGAGAATGTACCTCTTGATGAATGGACGAGTCTGCATGTCGGTGGCTGTGCAGAGGTCTTGTTCATGCCTGAAGATAGCGATGACCTCATCCATTTTCTACGCCGGCGTCCTCGCGCCGTTCCCGTCACCGTTCTCGGAGCAGGAACAAATGTATTGATCCGGGATGGCGGAATCCCCGGCATCGTCATTCATCTAGGGAATGGATTTAGACGGATATTTAAAGAAGGAAACACTTTTGAGGTAGGCGCAAGCGTCATTGCCACAACATTTGCCGAGCAAGCCGCCTATGAAGGTGTCTCTGGATTTGAATTTTTGTCGACCTTGCCAGGAACGATGGGCGGGGGCATTTGCGCTAATGCGGGATGTTTTGGCCGTTCTTTTAAAGACATTTTACTAGAAGTGGAGGCTGTGGATTTTTGCGGACGCATCCATTGGGTTCCTGCTAAAAAACTTGGGTTCACTTATAGAGCCAGTACTATACCTAAGGACTGGATCTTGGTGCGTGCTTGGATCTGTGGCCAGATTCTGCCGTCTCCTCTCATTCTTAAAACGATGGAAGAATACCACGCGACGCGGGCCGCTACGCAACCCACACAAACCCGGACAGCGGGCAGTCTTTTCAAGAATCCTGAAGGAAAAACCGCTTGGGAACTCATTGACGCAGTGGGTCTCCGAGGAACCCATTTGGGAGGAGCTGAGATCTCCGAAAAACACGCTAATTTTTTAATCAATACCGGTCATGCGACCGCTTCTGATTTAGAAACATTAGGAGAAAAAGCACGCGAAAAAGTGCTGAAAGAGACAGGCGTCTCTCTCTCTTGGGAAATTGTGCGTCTGGGTGTCCCTTTCCCAGAGGAAACAGCGTGGGAAGAGCGGATTCAAGCGAAAAAAGGAGTTTCTTCGTGAAAGAAATCCGTCGCGTTGCCCTTTTGATGGGAGGGACGAGCGCCGAGAGAGAGGTCTCCCTTGTCTCCGGAGAAGCGTGCCTGACAGCGCTCTGCGCGCTTGGGCATGAAGTTTGCGCCTTCGATCCGAAAGAGGGGTCTTGGATCTCCGCCCTTCAAGCCTTCGCACCGACCGTTGTGATGAACGCTTTACACGGAACACCAGGAGAAGACGGAACTATTCAAGGAGTTCTCGAGTTGCTCCGGATTCCTTATACTCACTGTGGTGTGCTGACCTCTTCCTTAGCTATGGATAAAGCCTTGTCCAAGGTTCTTTTTCGTGCTGCAGGAGTTCCTACCCCAAGTGGACAGGTCCTTTCTTGGGAAGCTCTTCTTTTAAAAGATCCCTTTCCTCGTCCCTTTGTTCTCAAACCTCTGCGTGAAGGCTCAAGTCTTGGGGTTTATATGATCGAAAAGGAAACGGATCTTTCCGCTCTCCGTAAAAAATGGTCCTTTGGAGAGCGCCTGCTTACAGAAGAATATATCCCTGGGAGAGAGCTGACAGTGTGCCTCCTTGGAGAAAAGGCGCTGTGTGTAACAGAGATTGTCTCAAAAGGGAGTTTTTATGATTATGATGCGAAATATGTAGAGGGACTTTCAAAGCATTTTGTTCATGTTTCTTTGCCAGGTGACGTCTATCAGCGCGCTTTGGATTGTGCTGTCCGTGCCAGCCAAATACTACAATGCCGAGGGGCTGCGCGGGCAGATATGCGTTATAATCCGCAGATGCCTGCTCCTCATGATCTCTACGTCCTAGAGATCAACACACAGCCAGGCCTGACACCGACATCTCTTCTCCCAGAACAGGCCCATTATGCGGGAATTTCCTTTCAAGACCTGATTCAGTGGATGCTGGAACAGGCGCAATGTGACTGTGATGGTTAAACGGCGGAAAAGCAAGAAAAAAAACTTCCTAACCAAGAAAACTTTAAAAGGAATCGCTCTTACTTTAACGATAGGAGCTTCCGTAGGATTTTTTGTCTATTTTCGCGCTTATGACTATACAAAGACCTCTCTTTACACTTTTCTCGCTGATTTTGGCTTTGTGGCTGAGAACGTTATCGTTGAGGGGTGTGAACGTGTTGATATTAACCCCATTCGTCGTTATTTAGCTTCATTACGCAGTTCCTGCATCTTTGCTTTGGATATTGATGCCTTACGAAAGAGCCTAGAGGCTGTTCCTTGGGTGAGATCCGCCATCGTCCAGCGCAAGCTTCCCTCAACGATTTACATTCGCGTTGCCGAGCGACAGCCAGTGGCACTTTGGCAGAATCAGCACAAGCTCTATCTCATCGATACAGAAGGGGCTTTATTCGGATCAGAATTAATTGAACAATTCTCCCATCTTCCTATCCTTATCGGAGAAGGTGTGCCCCAAGTCGCTGGAGTGTTTTTTTCTATGCTTGCGCGCTTTCCCTCTCTGCAACAGCGTATGATTTCTGCCGTATGGGTTGGGAAGCGTCGATGGGATCTTTTTTTGTCTGAAAAGATGTGTATTCGTCTTCCAGAAGGCAATGAGGAGATCGCTTTTCAGTTACTTGAAACGTTTCAAAAAGAGGAGAGCCTTCTTGGGCGCCCATTTTTATGCGTCGATCTGAGATTTCCTGGTAAGGTCATTGTGCGACCGAGAAAAGGAGCCTCATCCCATGCGAAAGTCCTCACGCCGACTTCGTGATATTGCCTTTTTGGATATAGGCAGTACGAAGGTGTGTTGCTGTCTTACACGAGAGCGTGAAGAGAATATCGAAGTTCTCGGTTTGGGTCATTATGGCTCCGCTGGCGTCAAGGCTGGACAAATCGTTGATATCGAAGCAGCTCAGCAGACCGTCCTGCACGCCCTTGATACAGCGGAAGAAGAGGCGGGGCATACGGCCCAAGCTTTCTTTGTCGCTGTTCCTGGATGCGCTCTAAAAACAGTGCTCGCAGAGCATACCGTCTCGATCAGCCAAACGGTGATCACAGAGGCGGATATTATTCGCAGTTTAACAGAGTCGATTCCTTTTGACCCCCAAGAAAACTTAGAACTCTTGCATGCCATCCCTTTATCCTATGCTGTGGATGGCCTTGAAGGCATCGAAGACCCGCGCGGAATGATCGGGAAGAACCTGCGTGTGACAGCGCACTTCGTTGCCGTTTCGCGATCTGTGTTGGATGCCTTTCGGGTTGTTATTTCTCGGTGCCACTTAGATTGTGCTGGATTCGTTGCTGCTCCCTACGCCGCTGGACTCGCTCTTCTGGAAGAGGAAGATCTTCAATTGGGTGTTACGGTCCTTGATCTAGGGGGGCATACTTCTTCTTTTGCCCTGTTCAAGGGAGGAGTCTTGGTCGGCATGGGAGCCGTTCCGTTGGGAGGAACGCATATCACGCAAGATCTCGCCTATGGTCTGAGCACAAGTCTTGCCAATGCAGAGCGTGCAAAAACGCTATATGGGGCATGCTGGACTTCTTCAGGGGATGAGCGTGACCTTGTCTTGATCCCCGGATCGGGAGATCAGCAATCCGTCCCCTTACAGCAAGTGCAAAAATCGCTTCTTGTCCGCATCATTCGTCCAAGAACGGAAGAAATTATGGATCATATACGTCGCCAATTAAGTCCTTTCCCTATAGGTTTTCGCCGACGTCTTCTCCTAACAGGGGATGCTAGCCAATTGCCTGGCATGAGGGATCTCACTAGCACTTATCTGGACAAGCACGTCAGCATGGGAACTTTTCAAAAAATCCTTTATCAAGGTGATCTAATGCCGGGATATGCCGTCGTTCTTGGAGCAGCTCGCTACTTTACAGGACAGCATCGGCAGTTCTTCTCTGGAAGAACTGCTGAAAATGCCCCAGAAGGGTGGAAAGGATTTTGGCACTGGATCAGAAAGAACTTGTAAAATCGCTTTTTTTCAGAGATAATTGCCGCGCGTGAGGGGTTGGATTCGGAGAGAGCGGATGAAAGCGATAGAACCAGAACTGCCAGGTGGAAACTTTACAGAACGGAAAGTTGTACCGATGCCTTCTTCTGTGCCTCCTGTGGCGGAACCCTCTCCTCCTGTTCGTGAGAATTTACATCCTTATATTACTGTGATGGGCGTCGGTGGGGCCGGAGGGAATGCCGTTAACAACATGGTTCGCCTTAAACTAGAAGGTGTGGACTTTGTTGTAGCGAACACGGATGCTCAGGCCTTGGCGCAATCCTTAGCAGAAAATCGGATCCAATTGGGTTCCAACGTTACACGCGGGCTAGGTGCCGGTTCGCGTCCTGATGTAGGACGTGCAGCGGCTGAAGAGGTGCTAGATGAGATCCAGGGCTACTTACATAGAAGCGACATGGTCTTTGTAACCGCAGGCATGGGAGGGGGGACAGGAACAGGGGCGGCTCCAGTGGTTGCGCGTCTCGCGAAGGAGCAAGGCATTTTAACCATCGGTGTTGTAACGAAGCCCTTCCATTTCGAGGGAACGCATCGCATGCGGACAGCGGAGAAAGGGATCGAAGAACTCCAGCAGTACGTCGATACCTTGATCATTATTCCTAATCAGAATCTCTTTCGGGTGGCGGATGAAAAAACGACATTTGCTAGCGCCTTTAAGAAAGCGGACGACGTTCTGGGTGCAGCGGTTCGTGGTGTGACGGATTTGATGGTGATGCCAGGGCTTATCAACTTGGACTTTGCGGATATTCGTTCGGTTATGCGCGAGCAAGGGAAGGCAATGATGGGATCAGGAAGCGCAACGGGAGAGCGGCGTGCTCTGGATGCAGCAGAAGCCGCGATTTCTAATCCTCTTCTCGATGATGTCTCGATGAAGGGCGCTTTGAGTGTGCTCATTAACGTAACAGGTGGATCGGATATGACGTTGTATGAAGTCGATGAGGCGGCGAATCGTATCCGGGAGGAAGTGGATCCAGAGGCCAATATCATTTTTGGAGCTATTTTTGATGAAAGTGCCAATGGGACGATTACCGTTTCTGTTGTCGCAACAGGGATTGATGGCGGAGGAGGACGCTCTCGTCTGATCGGCCGTCGACAAGAATCTGAAACGAGAGAGAATGCAACAGCTTCCGATAATCGGGATATCACGATGCCGATTCCCCCTCCTCCTAGTGAAAATGTTTGGGGAAAAGAAAGCGCAGCATCCTCTGATGGGATCGCAGAGAGATTATCGATTCCGGAGGAGCCTCCCGCCCCCTCTCTTACTGCTCCCCCTCCACGGGAAGAGTCTTCTTTACGACGGCGGATTCCTTCTCTCTTTGAACGATTGACGGGATTGCGACGGCAGAATTCTTCTTCCACACAGCAAGAGGCGGCCTCTTTTCCGGAGACGCCTTTAGGGGAAGTTCCAGCGCAGAAACCCTCGGAGGATCTCGAGATTCCGGCTTTTCTGAGACGAAAGTGAGTTTTTCTTTGTAGAGAAATTTGGTACGCTGGTTCCGGCCGCCGTATGTTCTCCTTTTAGCGTGTGGCCCATGAGGGCGCATAGCTCAGCGGGAGAGCGCTACGTTGACATCGTAGAGGTCGCAGGTTCGATCCCTGCTGCGCCCACCAGAGAGGACTGTTATTTCCGTTCGCAAGAGATTTGGGTCCTCTAGTCTTGATATAGCTGAGTTGCCTTTTTCTGAAAAGGCTATCCCCGAAGCTTTAGTCTGATTTCTTGAGACGACAAAAAGCAGGGGAATGAAGTACGCCTGCTCTCCTTCCAGGTGTAATCTTCATGAACGTTTTGCAAGAAGATGTTTTCCTTGGATAAAGGATTGGCTCTTATCCTTGAGCCAAAAGAAGACCAAAAACTGACACAAGACTTTTATAAAAAAGTACTGCATGTGGTGTCGACCGCTGGTAATCGTCTCGAGGCCCATACACATGACAGCTAACGTGATACCTGAGTATATGATCACGCAAGCTGCAAAGGTCTTTTGAACGTTATTTTTTATAAAAAGATAAATTCCAATGGGAAGGAAAAGAAACATCACTAAATTATACCATACAAAAAGAATCGGCATTTGAGGTGGGGCAATGACGCCAAAAGACCGCAGTGCATTCTCTGAAATTATCTTCAGTGTGTATGTGCGCATCTCACCAGGCGTCAAATAGAGGAAATAGCTATGCCAATAAGCGAGTGCAAAATATGTCAGACCGGAGCTGCGCGATATCCTATCGTTAAGATAAAGCAAACAGAATGGGATCAAATAAAGACTCTTTGTTTTTAATTTCTTACACACGTTCCATAGAAACGACAATCCAAGTGCCGCTATAATGATATAAGGGGTATATTTTCGACCCTCTTGAAGGTACCAGAGACTCCCCCACAAGAACAGTCCAGATAAGATAAATTCCCTGCAAAGAAATTTCTGTATGCTGTAAAGTGAAAGAATCAGGGCTGTAACGACCCAGATATCCTTGAAAGCATACGAAGAATAGGCCAATAGCTCAGGGTGAAAAAGGCAAAATAGAAAGAATCTTCGCGATAAGCGCGTATTCTCTCCCATCAAAAACGTTCCCATTTTTTGGCAGATCAGAGCAATGATAGCAGAGAGAACGATATTGAACGTCACAGGCGTGGTGTACAAAGGCCCAAGGAAAGACATCATCAGCCCGCACAAAAACTGATACCGACAGCGGATAGACAAGATTCGATCGGAAAAATCATCCATATGCCTATATCCTGTCCCGACATAATTTCGATCATCCGACAATGCAGTGGAATGTTCCCAAAAGAAAAAATAGATCGCAAATATCGCGACACGACACAAGGAAATCATGAGGGCTTCCGATGGAGAGAACAAACGTGAAGCCCTTGAGCAAAGATACACCCCGAGAGTGATCATAGCAAATGAAGCCAGAAATGTAGGAACGGTGTACAAATCAAAAGGATAATTTACTGCAAACAATAT
>JAIRMZ010000068.1 GCA_031258355.1 Holosporales bacterium | reverse complement strand
GGAAGTCTACGTAGGTTCAAATCCTACCCCCTCCACCAGACGCGGGCGTAGCTTAATGGTAAAGCCTCGGCCTTCCAAGCCGATGACGTGGGTTCGATTCCCATCGCCCGCTCCAATCTACTCTTCTTGCTGTTATAATAATTATTTTTCTCCCTCTTTCCCTTTTCTATGATTGACTATTGTGCATATACGCTAATTCATACCTTACCGATATTAGAAAGATTTTTGTGGAAGCGCCTATTCTCGGCATCTTTCGGATTGGTTGGAGATTCGTTGGCGATTAGTATTGCTCCCTCCTCTTTTGAGAGGAGTGTGCTGTATTAAGAAACACATAGGCTTTTGTTAAAACCTGTTGAGGAGTCCTGGAGATTTTTCACTGATGTGAATTAGTGGTTTAACCTGTATCAAAAGAATCTTGTCTTTCATCAAACACACACAAATCAATCCCCTTGAATTCCATAAAAGAGTATTAAAATAGAGAATCCATCTATTTTAGACTGCGCCAAGTCAGGTAACGTTAACAAAAGAAAAAATAATACTTGAAGAAGCTGTTAGCATTTTCTGCGACCAGATCCAAGGCCTAATTTGTCGTAATCCAAACACATGAATTCTCTATAGAAAATGGTGTCGTCTTCAAAAATACCTCCCCCGCCGTGGCAGCAGCCTGTCTCTTATGAGTCACCCTAGATCCATGTTCCACTAGCGCTCTAGCAGAAGGCGTGCCTCTCAGAAATGATCTTTCGTCCCGTCTGTGTTGAGTGTCCGTCCCTCTGCTAACATTTTCCGTGATCGGGAGGAAATGGTGTCTTCTGCAAAAATGCCCCCTGCTGCGGCAGCGGCCTATGCCTTACGTAAGGAGACGGCAGCTTGTCTGCTGTGGGTCATCCCAGACCATGCACCGCTAGCATCTTGGGCAGATCTTGCCCACTTCTTTGCTCCAGAACGTTCCATAACGCTCTTTCCCGCCTGGGATTGCCTGCCTTACGATCGCGTCTCACCGAAGAAAGAGGAGATGGCACAACGCTTATGCGCGTTGGATCAGCTACACCGGGCGCCGGAGACAGCCCGCCTGATCATAGCTCCTCTCTCCGCGATCAGCCAGCGCCTTCCCCCACAATCCCTTTTGAAAAAAGCCTTTTCCTTGCATCAAGGGGAAAGTATGGCTTTTTCCGTGCTCAAGGCAAAACTCCTAGCTCTGGGGTTTACAGGTGTAGAAACCGTCTTCTCGCCAGGAGAATTTGCAATACGGGGAGAAATTGTTGATCTCTTCCCGGCGGGAGAGAAAAAGCCATATCGTCTCCATTTTTTTGAGGATACGATCGAAACACTCCACAAATTGGATCCAGAGACACAACGCCGCCAAGAAGCCTGTCCCGCGATTCGTCTCGCCCCTGTTCGTGAAGTCGTCCTCTCCGAAGAGACAAAAGCAGAATTTGCCCAACGTTATCGTGAAACATTCCAGATAACCGGTCTACAGGACCCGTTCTTTGAGGCTATTACCTCTGGAACACCTTACCCTGGACAGGAACATTGGCTCCCCCTTTTTTACCCCAAACTTTCGTCTTTTTTCGATTATCTTCCCCGTGGCACACGCGTCCTGCTCTTCCCTCATTGGGAAGAAGAAAACCGTATTCGCGCACAACAAATTGCAGATTTTTATGCAACGCGCCAACAATTCCGAGAGAAAAATTTTTCCTTATTAGCGCCACATCCTTATCTCCCCCTTCCTCCAAACCTCTTTTACCTCTCGCCTCAGGAACTGACCCTCGCATTGCAAGCGCTGGAAAAGACTTCCGCGCAAGAAGAATGCGCTCATGCCCGCCTTGGAGGGGATTTTACCTTGGATCGTCGAGATATGGGACAGCTAATTGCTAAGGCAACGGCGCGTCTGCGACAAGAGCAGCGAAACGGGAAGCAACTCCTACTCACCTGTTCCACAGAAGGAGGACGCCGGCGCCTGCAACAAGCTTTTTCTAGGGATATCCCCCTCACCACAGTTACAACCTGGGAAGAGGCGAAGGAAAAAAACAGGCAAGGCAGCGTCCCTCTCGTGCAACTCCCCCTCTCGGAAGGGTTCATGTTCCCTGATCTTTGGGTACTCACGGAGGCCGATCTGTGGGGAGCACGCTTAGCACATCCTCCCTTACGGCGCAGGAAAGGGCGAGCGTTAGGGGTTGTGGATCTCATGACAGGAGACTACGTCGTGCATGAAGAACATGGCATCGGGCAATACAAGGGGCTGCAAACTCTGACTGTTGAGAACTTACGACATGACTGTCTGGAACTTTGGTATGACCAAGGAGACAAACTCTATGTTCCTGTCGAAAATTTTGAAGTTGTCTCGCGTTATGGCTCTGAAGACACAAACGTCACACTTGATCGCCTGGGGACACTGCAATGGCAAAATCGAAAGGCCAACGTTAAGGAGCGCATTGGCCTTCTTGCTCAAAAGCTTTTGGAGGTGGCGGCACAACGGCTGTTAAAAAAAGCCTCCCCTTTGGAAGAAATCCCTTCAGAATACGATCTTTTTTGTGCGCGATTTCCTTATCCGGAAACAGAGGATCAGAAGCGCGCAATAGAGGATGTAGAAGCCGATTTCCGCTCTGGCCATTTCGCTGATCGGCTTGTCTGCGGAGATGTTGGCTTCGGTAAAACGGAGGTCGCGTTGCGTGCTGCTTTCTCCATTGTTGCAACAGGCCGACAAGTAGCTATCGTGGTGCCCACAACCCTTCTCTGTCGGCAACATTTCTATACTTTTTCCGAGCGTTTTGCTGGATTCCCCCCACGCATTGCCTTCTTGTCACGCCTTACTCCTCCAAAGGAGCGTGCTGAGATTCGGAAAGGCCTTGCGGAGGGGACGATCGACATCGTGATTGGGACTCAGGCTCTGCTCCACAACGCGATCAAATTTCGCAATCTTGGCCTGCTGGTTATCGATGAAGAACAGCATTTTGGCGTCAAGCAAAAAGAACAGCTAAAAGCCCTCTGTACAGAGGTTCATGTGCTGACGCTTACCGCAACACCAATTCCTCGAACACTTCAACTATCGCTTACAGGAGTCCGGGATCTTAGCCTCATCGCTTCTCCCCCGATCGACCGCCGTGCTGTCCACACGTTTATTACCCCTTTTGACCCCGTCGTGCTGCGTGAAGCGATTTTGCGGGAACGGGCACGTCGTGGTCAGGTTCTCTATGTTTGTCCTCGCGTAAGTGACCTGCCTGTTATTGCGCAATTTCTGACAGATTTGGTTCCGGAGGCGCCCTTCTGCTTAGCGCATGGACAAATGACTACTACACAATTGGAAACAACAATCAGTGATTTCCTAGAAGGGAAATATGAGATTTTACTTGCTACCAATATCATCGAGTCAGGAATCGATATTCCCACGGCAAACACCCTTATTCTGCACCGGGCGGATCTCTTCGGTCTGTCCCAACTCTACCAGCTCCGTGGCCGCGTGGGGCGCGCCCAAGTCCAGGCCTACGCATATTTCACCTATGAGGCACAACGCCCCCTCCCCGAGCGCGCAAAGAAACGTTTAGAAATTCTCGAACGCCTCGATCATCTTGGAGCCGGCTTTACCCTCGCTAGTTTTGATTTGGACTTGCGCGGGGCAGGAAATCTTTTGGGAGAAG
>JAIRMZ010000063.1 GCA_031258355.1 Holosporales bacterium | reverse complement strand
TTCCATACTACAGGCACACGGTTACAGAGGGCACTTTTTAATATTTCGTATCTTGAACGAAACAAGAGCTATCTCTTTGAACAGATCTCGACAACAACAGTATCCTGATAATCTCCTGCCATGGGTGCGCGATCATAAGGAGCATCCACTTCGAAATCCAGATAAAATGACCCTTCTTCCGCAAGTAAAGGAACATACTTTGTGTTAGGCTCGAGTTGTCGTATTTCACGAGCATTTACTTGATATTCAATAAAAACTTCGCTATCACCGGTTCGTTTTAGTCTAAAGCCGCCGTTCCTGCTTGTGATGGAAACACCAGCATCAGTCAAGATAGCGTACCCGAGAACAACGCGCTCTTTCGCGCTACTTTTTACACGTCCTCCCTCATAAGCCAACGTTCCAAAATCAACCACCCTTTTGTCTACAGAAAGATCGATTTTTGGAGTAAACCGCACCAAGATAGGTTCAAATTCCGGGATAACCCCTTCCTTAAAAATTTCTCCTTCTTCTGGAAAAGTAAGCATCATCGCTGTTGTAAATTCTTCATTTTTCTTTTGTTCCAACCATAGTACAGGGATGAGGATTTCTGCTTCTCCTTCGTAAGCTCCCTCCTTAAGGACGAGAGGAACTTCTTGAGGAACTATCGCCCATTCGGGCAAGTATCCTATGCGTTGCGGAGTCCTTCCCCCGACAAGCTGCGCACTTTCAAGCTGTATTTTCACGTGCATCGTCACGGCTATACCGTTCTCAGCACGTACGACACGTCCATCGTGAGAGAGAACGATTTCAGCCGTTCCAAGAATAAGAGGCTTTCCCTGAGCATCTTTTTGGTCCTTAAGCCAAATACTATAAGTATTTTCGTTTTTTTCGAGCTGCGCACGCGCTACTTCCATCGCTTGCGCACCGGAGGAAAAAATACACAAAATGAATAAAATTAACTTTCTCATATCAGGGAGTATCTTTACACACTATAGTTCCTAAATCAATAAAGGGAGCAGAAGATTCTGGAATTGTGATTTCAAAATCTGCATACCCTTCTACGTTAATCGTTACCTTGTATTTTCCTGGGTTCAGGCCAGCAATCACAAATCGCCCATCATCGTTCGTGAAGAAAAGGAGAGGGGAGCCTCCCTTTTTCGTTTTTGAGAGAGCAAAACCTCCAGCAAGGGCGATAGGTTTCCTCTTCGTATCCAAGAGATTCCCTTGCGCTATGTAACTTCCTTCTGCGGAAATTTCCGCTACGGTTCCACGCTTATAGCTCCCTTTTGCGATAATGGTATCTTTTGTTACTTCCAAGTTGTTGGGAAGCGATTCTAGGTCTATCCGATAAGAAGAAACGTCGCGTCCTGTCGATAGCACTGCACCTCCTAGCCATCCAGATTGGGCGGAACTATTAAGGAATTTGACACTTTCCCTTGCCAAAGCGCCTGCTGTCCGCACAATGAGGAACCCTCCGTCGTTTGCTCCATTCTGTGTGACAGCAAAAGCGCCATCAGCAAAGACGATGCCTGTTTCAATGCCAACTTGCGTTGTCGCGTAAGAAGATCCCTTAGAGCCACTGCGGTTGATGTTGGCAGAGAACCGTGCATGTCGATAATGGGCACTTCCTGTGTAGGAGTACGCTCCTTTGTTCCTGCTAAAAGAGGCATTGCCGCTGAATCCCCCGTCACTGGGTTGGTAGGAGAGGGAGGTGCTTGTCCCATTCTTATTTTGCCATTGGTGAGAGACATTGGCCCCGATCTTGAGGGGAACTGAGCCATAAATCGCAAAAATCGTTTCCGATCTTCCGGGAAAGGT
Organism: Holosporales bacterium; assembly: GCA_031258355.1. Classification (GTDB taxonomy): domain Bacteria; phylum Pseudomonadota; class Alphaproteobacteria; order UBA3830; family JAIRMZ01; genus JAIRMZ01. The sequence goes on along the minus strand of JAIRMZ010000063.1, from coordinate 2,905 downwards.
CAATCTTTCAAAAGAACCACTGATCGACAAGTTGTTTAAAAAGGCATTGTTCATTTGGAAAGAACGCGAAATATTGAGAGAGAAACGTTTCTGGGTTCCTTCCTGGTTTTTTTCTACACCACAGCTGATGCCTACATTCATCTGAAAAATATTGCTGAAAGATAAGGAAGAACGAAAAGACGAACGTCCACCCTCTTTTCCTGCCTTTTCAAAGGTATCCAACGAGAGATTACTCCCTCCCGCATCCTTAACCAATCCTGTCAAGGTATCGAGATAAGAGTAGAAAAAAGGATCAGCGTGTTCGTAGAAAAGATTGAACCCTATCGGGATCGTGAGAAGGGTGAGGGAAGGAGAAGAATAGGCACAACTGAAGATCTTCCCTTTCGCTTGAAGAGGGATTTCTTTGTACTGACTATGGGCGATCCGTCCTTCAAAAAGGCCGAAGCGGTTTTTGTGTTTGGTCCCCAGAGATAACGTTCGCCCGATCTTGTTCACGGAAAACCCCAAGGAGCCTTCCATCGCGAAAGGAAGCCCAAACTTCAGAAATCCTGAGGCGAGCATATTTTTCTTGGAACTCGCTTGGGAACGTCCGAATATTATGCCGTAGGAACACTGCCCTTTCTGCACAAAAGAACTATCGAAAAATGTGTCAATTTTAAGGAACGCCTCTCGTCCTGTATCGTCGATAATTTTTATTTTCACGTCATTAAAGCCATACGTGCAGGGGATGTCGTTCAGCATATACGTTCCTGGAGCAACCTTCGGTTTTGTCGTGATCAGGTTATTGTTCACATAAACTTCAATCGTACTTTCCCGAAGAAGAGAAACAGGGATGTTTTGCGTCATGCTCTCTCCACCGGACCGTGCCGCATCTTTGTAAACACTCACGCCAGAAACACTGGGAGAACCGCAGTAATCCACGGAATGGCCTGAAACATCTCCTGCTTGAAAAAGAAGTGCTTCCTCCGCCCAATCGTAAACAAGTGCGGTTCGCCCTCTTTTAAAGGGGCCTTTTTTAGACCCTTCTTGCTCGTAAGAATATTCCGATTCCAAAACAACGCCCGCAACGTTAAGAAAAGGCGTTAACAGAAGGGTTTTATGACTGGGGTGGGTTTTCTCATTTCCGTAGAAGCTTTGGGAGAAACGCACATTGGTGCAGGCACTTACCAGGGCAGGATAAACGTTGGGCTTTTCTTTCTTTATCTTGCTTCCTATGGCAATATCACGTTTCTTCTTGGCGGAGATAGGGGCGTTGATTTCCACTCGCAATCTTATTTTATCAAATTTTGTTTCAAGGTTCATCGAATTCAAGATAGCGAAATCAACAAATCCATTTTCATCTTTAGCCGTATCAATTTTTCGAAGTTGCTCTTCTGTGAGGTAATCCGTTAAAGCCTCACGAAGAGATTTGGCTAATACTTTATTTGTTTTCCCCACCATCACCATAATTTCTCCCGCTGTCTCCCCATCAAGAAGCAAGTTGAACTCCATGAGGGTATCTTTGACTTCCCTTCTCGCCCCAAACACCTTGGAGAGAAGCTCTTCCTCATTTTGCAGCACGTTGGGATCGCTGGAACTAATAACGACGGGCGCTTTTCCGTCAGATCTTTGAGGACCTGCTTCCGAACCTGTAGGAAGAATGAGAATTAACAAAATGTAGAAAACTCTTATAATCCATACAGAAAATTCTCTGCACAACATAATGCTCATGTAGCATATCTTTGTTGAGAAAGTTTGTAGGATCTCCTAAACTATATTGTTCAATGGAGGGGAAATGAAATTCCTGGAAAGGAGAAAGATGGGTGAACTAATATCGCTGTTTAATGTACAGGTGGTTGAAAACAAAAAGAAAACCTTGAAAAAGAGATGTGATATTGGGCGTTCTTCATATTGCTCTTTACGCTTTTGGGGTTGGTTTTTACTTTCTTCCTGCTTCTGAGAAAATTCCAGAGAGAATCAGTCATCGGCAATATTCAGTAGGTATAAGCTCCACTTACGTGGAAAATTCCTGTACAGGTGAACAATTAGTAAACGCACCTCTCGATGTTTCCAATTTTTGCACACAATTGACGAATCGTTTCTTTGGAGAGGGAAAACTTTCGCCACTTAGTTTTATGGTGCAATATAAGAGTCGATGAAAAAAGTTTTAGATTCACCGGTTTCCGCCACGTTCTCTTCTGAGATGGCGCATGCATGTCATTACAATGCGTGGGTTTTGTCCATTTTCCAACCTTATCTCCGAGGCGCTCTCCTAGAGATTGGAGTGGCACATGGAAGTTTCTACGACCTTCTGCCTTCAGGTATTCGTTATACTGGTTTGGATATCGAGCCCTGCTATGTCGCACAAGCTCAGCAGCGAGGGCGACAGGCTTTCGTCGCGGATATCGCCGATTCTCGCTCTTTGCAGGGAAGAGGACCGTTTGAGACGATCTTGTGCTTTAACGTTCTGGAGCATGTGTTTGATGATAGAAAGGCTCTACAGAATCTCGGAACGTTATTGCGAGAAGGAGGGCATGTCTGCCTTTTCATTCCAGCCTTTCCCGTTCTGTTCGGACCAATGGATGCGCTGGCTGGGCATCATCGGCGTTATACGAAAGCCTCTTTGCGTGCGATCTTTCCTGACGGCTTGCAATTAGAGAAAATGGTATATTTCAATTTTATTGGGGGCCTTGGGTGGGCCCTTAATAAAGGACGCAAACCGAGAACATTGGACGACACAGCGATTAATGCGCAGATCCGGATCTTTGATCGCTACATCCTTCCTCTTTCACGCGCTCTTCAGCCCGTGACACAGGCCTTCTTTGGTCAATCCTTGGCTTGCGTTTTAAAAAAGGTGCCGTACCCTCCTTAGAGGCAGCAAGCACTGTGTACTCTCACGACGCAAGAACACCAATTCGACGCTTGG
>JAIRMZ010000005.1 GCA_031258355.1 Holosporales bacterium | reverse complement strand
GGCTCCACCTTCATGAGGGGTTTGGTAATGGACAAAAGCCGCTTGTGCTCCTGTCGCTGAAATCGTTTCAAAGGAAGGCCCTCGAAAAAGAGGGGAACGTGCTCGGAAATGATGTAGTTTCTCGGCGGCCGTTCGCTCATCTATAGAAGTTTTCGCCGTTGCTTTCTCCAACCAGGAAAAGAATTCGATAAGTGCCAGGCCATCCCTTTCATGACAATCTCGAAATCCTTGTCTTTCCGTAGGATTCTTGATGGCTTTGAGCTCTTGGCAAGGATTCGGCGCTTCTCTCAATTCTTTTCCTGCCTCTATGAGCAAAGTTTCGATAGCGCAGGGTATCTCTCGAGGATCTCCTTGAAGGACAGAAGCAGGCGTTCTCCTTAGGATCGCGAGCATCTCCTCAAAAGGGAAAACCCGATAAGCTATGTTCTCTGGCCATGCAGAAATAGCACTAAAGAGCAAGATGGGAGCGTCTTCCTGAACGAGCGCGTAGGCCGGGGGAGCAGGAAGAAAGGGGATACTCGCCCGGATATTCAGTAACCAAGCGATAGAGGCCGAATCTGTGAGTAGGACAGCTTGTGCCCCTGTATTTCTTGTCTGTTGAAGGACTTGCTTCACCTTTTCTTCAGAGGAAACTCCGGAGAATTTTCCCTCTAAGGGGAAAATTATGGGAGGAGGGCACGATGGACGATTGTGCCAGAGGAGATCTATAGGATTCTCCGGAACGGGATGAAAGATGTTGTTGGGAAGGGCTTTTTGAAGCTGGCGTAAGCGCGTTAATGTTACTTGCCATGGGTCGAAGCCGATAAGATTTTCCCCTTCGGGTTGTGTTTTTTGCAACCAAGTTTCCGGAGCGTCCTCCGTAACGTCAAAGCAAGAAGGCACCTGACGGGAAGCAGCCAGAATGTATCGACTGTCCACGCAAAGGGCAGCACGATGAGGCAGAACAACGGCAGATCCTGCGGATCCAGAAAATCCTGTCAGCCAGGCCAAACGTTCCTCTCCCGGAGAGAGATGGGAGCTTTGAAAACGGTTCTCCCTAGGGAGAAAGAACCCTCCCAGTCCATATTCCTTCAGAAAAGTGCGTAGTGCGGTTAAAGAAGACGGTGGGTCATAAACCACAGGAGAGCTCTTGAAGGGCCCATTGCGCATGAGGCGCGAAATCAAGTGTATCGCGACGTCCTTGGCGATATTGCTCCAGCCCTGCCCAAGCGATCATCGCCCCATTATCTGTACAAAGATCGGCAGGAGGAGCTACAAAGGGAATGCTGCAAGAAGACGCAAAATCCTCGAGGGCCGAACGAATTTTCTGATTTGCGGCCACTCCTCCAACAAGGACAATGGCGGTGGGGTGCTGATCACGGACAAGAGCAAAAGCATGCTGAAAACGATCCAGGAAAACCTCAACAATTGCTTGCTGAAAGCTCGCGCAAAAATCGGCCTTTAGGGAATCTGTTAAATCCGGCAGGTGCTCCAAAAGCGTGCGTGCCGCTGTCTTGAGTCCCGCGAAAGAAAAATTACATCCCATCTGCCCTTTCAAAGGACGGGGAAAGGTGAATCGATGGGGATCTCCGGCGCATGCACAAGCTTCAAGAGCTCTCCCCCCCGGATAGGGGAACCCAAGAAGGCGTGCCACTTTATCAAAGGCCTCTCCTGCCGCATCATCAATAGAGCGTCCAAGCACTTGATAAGCCCCAATATCGCGAACAAAGACCAATTCGCAGTGTCCTCCAGAAGCGACAAGCGCGAGGTAAGGAAAGGCGATGTTGTGGGTAAGTCGTACGGTTAATACGTGCCCCTCCAAATGATTGACCTGTACGAGTGGGATTCCCAAACTCCAGGCCAATGCCTTCGCAAATCCGATCCCAATCCACAAGCAACTGCTGAGCCCGGGCCCAGAGGTTACCGCAAGCACAGAAAGGCGTTCTGCTGCTTCTGGTGCCTTCTCCAAGGTCGCATGGACAATGGACTCAATTCTTTGCAGATGTTCGCGCGCCGCCACTTCCGGAATGACACCCCCAAAGGAGGCATGATCCTGCGAGAACACAACATGCGCATGGATATGTCGTTGATCGTCGACAATAGCCGCAGCGGTTTCATCACAGCTCGTCTCAATGCCTAAAATGTACATTATTGCACCTCTTATCTAACTCTCGCTATTCTAAGAAGAACTGTAAAGAGGAGATTCTGTGTACTCCATTCTGATTAAAGCCCTATTGATCATAATAGCTTTTATCCTTTCAGCCTTTTTCCCAGAAAAGTTTTCCCTGGCGGGATATGGCAAGAATATTGAAGTCACACTCGTTCATATTACAGCTTTTCTCGCGGCATTTATTGTGGCGGCGGATATCCTTCAGCGTGGTTATCGTACAATCTGTTCTTGGTTCACCCCTTCTCCAGAACGACGTCTTAAAGAAGGCCTTTCTGGCATCCAAGCCTGCTTTGAATCCCTCATTCTTAAAGATGCCCAGGGAGCTCAACACCATTTAGATCATGCGCGTCGTTTCTTAGATAAAGAGATCCCTCTCCTTTTATGGCTTGAGGGGCGTGTTGCCTGTCTTGAGGGACAAATGTATCGGGCACAGAGTCTTTTCTATGCGCTCAATGCACGAACAGAAGGCCAGTTTCTTGGCTCTTATGAGATATATCGGCTCGCACAAGAAGAGAAAGACAATGGAAAGGCTTTGGTCGCTCTCGAAAGCGCTCTTGAGCGTTATGGAAACTCCGAAATACTGCTTCAAGAGGCTTTTTTGCTCGCGCTTAGGGAAAAACACTTTTCTCAGGCACGCACTTTTATTACACCCCTCTTGCAGAAGGATCATTGTCCGCGTTTTCTTCATCAATGGGAGGCTTTATCGTATTTTCTAGAAGCACAGGAAGCTCCTTCTGAAAAGGCCAAGAAACTCCTACGGACCGGCGCAGAAAAAGCGCCAGACTTGCCAGCATTGGTTGTTTCTGCTGTCAACGCTATGTCGCCTTGGGAACAGCGAATACGCGGACGCTCTCTTTTAAAACGCGCTTGGGAGAGCGCTCCGCATCCTCTTTTGGAGGAGGCATTCAGGGCATTATGCGCAACGAAAAAGCCCAAAGAAAGGCAGGATCTTTTGCATGGTTTATTCGAAGAGAATCCAGAGTCTTGGCTCTCCTCTTATGGTCTTGGGAAGTTGGCTTATGAGGCAGGAATCTGGGGAATAGCACTCCAGCATTTTACAGACGCTTATACGCGATTCCCAGCGCGTCTTTGTGCAGAGAAGGCAGCGGAGCTGGTGAAACTTCTTCATCCTGAAGGAGGGGACCATAGTTCAGAGTACTACGATTGGCAAGGGAAAATTCAGACAGGCTCTGCTTGGCCTGTATGGACTTGCGCACATTGTGCCCATTCTTCTGAAGCATGGGTTGCCTTCTGTCCGAAATGCCAGGCTTTTGCTTCTCTTTCTTGGGGAGCGCCTCTTCTTCAAGCCCCCTCTCCCGAGATCCATTTGTTGAAAGACGTCCTTCTTTCATAGGAACGAAAGAGGCGCGTTTATTTTTAAATCCTGTCCTCACATCTCCCTAGCAACCATTGACAGCACAAATGATGAGGCGCTTCGTCGGATCGAGCAGGGCAACCTTCCCCTTCCTTGCCTCATCACATCCCATATCCAGACGCAAGGACGTGGTCGACATCGAGGTCGCCAATGGCAAGGAGGAGCAGGCAACCTCTTCGCAACCTTCGTCATCAAGCAACCGGACGGACTCCCACCAACTCTTCTCTCTCTGCTTGTTGCTTGCGCCCTTTACCGATCGGTCCGCTTTTATGTTGGCCCCTCCGCGCCGCTTTCTTTGAAATGGCCTAACGATATTTTCCTCGACCAAAAAAAATTAGGGGGCATTCTTATCGAAACAGCCCCCCAGGAAACCCTTCTCGTAGGGATAGGTCTGAACATCGCTATCGCCCCCTCCTTGCCCGCTCCTTCCCGCCCCGCAGCTTGTTTGCAAGACTGGTACCCTTTTCCTATCACGACAGAAAAGTACCTTCCTGTCCTTCTTGTCGCACTTGAGGAGATGTTTACCGTCTGGAAAAATCAAAGAGCACCTGCTATCCTCTCCGCGTGGCAGCAAGCATCTCAAGATTGGGGGCGTCCCCTCTCTCTCAGGGTGGGAGGGAAGATGATCCAGGGGATTTTTGAAAGCCTGGAGGCCCAGGGGCATCTTATCCTCCGTCTCCCTGAAGGGGGGAGAAAGGTGATAGCCTCTGGAGAAGTGTCGTAAACAAAATAGGATCAAAAGTGACATCAATAGAATTATCTCCTGAAGGACTCTATTTCCTTCCTCTTGGTGGAACCGACGAGATCGGTATGAATTTTGGTTTATACGCCCATAACAATCAGTGGCTGGCGGTGGACTTAGGCATGGGTTTTGGGCAACTCCCTTGGCAAGAAGTGCTGGTTCCCGACCCTGCTGCTATCTTGCCCTATCGGTCTCAGATTAAGGGACTACTCATTACGCATGCACACGAAGACCACCTTGGGGGAATCCCTCATATATGGCCGTACCTGCGGTGCCCCATCTACGCTACCGCCTTTTCTGCGCACCTGATTCGCGAAAAGCTGGAGGAATTCGATTTGACCGATGAGGTGCCGCTTATTGAAGTCGCTCCCCAGACGACCATTCAGCTTGGTGTTTTCTCCGCACGGTTTATTACCGTAACGCATTCTGTCCCTGAATCCAGCATTCTGGCCATCAAGACGCCACAAGGGACGATTGTTCACACGGGAGATTGGCGGTTAGATCCTACACCTCCCATAGGTAAGGAGACGGACGTCGAAACCTTACGCGCTTTAGGGCAAGAGGGAGTACGCGCTCTTGTCTGCGACTCGACTAATATCTTTCAAAGTACAGCCAGTGCCTCGGAGAACTACATTCGAGAGCAACTAAATCGTTTAGTAGGACAATATCCCCATCAAAGTGTGGTTATTGCTTGCTTTGCTTCGAATGTTTCGCGTCTGGAAAGCTGTGCCCTCGCGGGAGTAGCGCATGGGCGTCGAGTACTCTTAGCGGGACGGAGTCTCAAGAGGATCGAGCGTGTAGCGCGTATGGCAGGTTATCTCAAAGACCTTCCCCCGTTCTTGGATGAAAAGACCGTGCGTACATTGCCTCCTGAGAAAGTGCTATACATTTGCACTGGTAGTCAAGGAGAAAACCGCGCCGCATTAAATCGAGCGGCCAATGGGGCCCATCCTGTTATGCAATTGCAAGAAGGCGATGTGGTTATCTTTTCCTCACGAGAAATCCCTGGGAATGAGCGGTCCATTGGCGATGTTCAAAATAAGCTAGCGCGACGTGGTATTCGGAGTTTAACGGTGCGGACTCACGAGGTACATGTCTCCGGACATCCAAGTAAGGAGGAGTTGGAGAAACTCTATTCTTGGGTACGCCCAGAGCTCGTTGTTCCAATCCACGGAGGGGCTCGCCAACTGCTGGAGCATGCGGATTTTGCACGGGAATGTGGCGTGAAGGAAGTGCTGATTCCGCACGATGGTCTTTTGTTGCGTCTTGATGCGGGGGCATCGCAGCCTTCCCAAGAAGTAAAGGCCCGTGCCTTAGTCGTTGATGGTTTGGTCCTCTTGCCTCGGTATGGCAAAGCGCAGCAAGAGCGTCTGAAGGGTGCCTCCGAAGGTCTAATCTTTGCTACAGTTTCTTCGAAAGGGCGCCAGAAAAAAGTTCTCGAGCTAACAGCGCATGGATTATTCGAAAGTACGGAGAAATCAGAAGAACAGCGTCTCTTTACAGAAATTCAAGAGGATTTTGAGGAAGCTCTTTCCTCCCAAGTTCGAACGGGGACAGGAGGGGAGTCTCAAAGTCTTCCCAAAGTCCTAACGACGATCATTCGCCAAGTTTTTTCGCGAGAGCGCGGGCGAAAACCTCAAGTCATCACACACATTGTGTAATCAACAAGAAAGGCAAAAGGCATAGACCTCCTCCAATAGGAAGGGGAAATCTTCACAGAGGGACGTCTTGTGAGAAACCCAAGACCTCCTTTTTTTCACAGAATCAATAAAAGTTTTTTATTTATAGGCGATTATCTCATTATTTGATTTTTCAAAAAGTATTGAAATGATACTTGTAAAGTAAAAAATATTTTTCTACAATAAGACCGTAAAAATAAAAAAGGTCTTACAATGAACATAAAAATATTATTTGGTATTCTCACTCTTCTTCTGTCTATTGAAGGACAGGGGATGTGTTTTAGACGCCAAGCACGTCATGGTGGTGATGAAGCAGAACGGAGGGATGAGACTCCTTCCGTTCCTGTCCTCACACCTCAGCAGGAGTTTTTAAATTATGTAGAAACTATTGAAACAAACACGCCAGAAAAACGGCAGCCTGCTATTACATCAAAAGGCTTTCCAACAGCATTCCGATCTCTCTGTTCTCCAATTCAGCATGACGTTTGTACGAAAGTTCTAAGACTAGGGTCTTCTCCTCATGGTGACCAGGATATAACATCCGGGTTGTTCGCATCGGGACAATACTCGCAGATTCTTTCATTATATGGCCTTTCTCTAAAGGACGTCACCCATGTAGCTGCGGATATCCCAGGAAGGATAATGACAGTGGACGAAGATGAGTATCATTTTTTTAAAAAACTGATCGCAGAAGGATGCAATCCTGTGCAAATGCGTGCCGTACTAGGCGCTCAGAATGGGTTCGATATCATTGTCACAGATGATTCGGTTACAAAAAATATAGGGCTTTTCAGAGATTTGGAACTGCCGCCTTTGGACAAAAAGAATGCTCTTTTCGCTTACATAAGACAGGAAGGAAGACTTCCAGAACACGATTTATGTGAACAACTCCGAGCATTGCGTACCTGTCCCATTATCCGATTCTATTTTCCGCATCATCTTGCTGAACTTTTAGCAGTAAAAGGGGTTGTCGTTCTCACGGACGTTGATATCTCCATAGCAACGGAGTCTTACTATGACCTTAAAGAGAAGCGTATTGTTGAGGTAAACGTTTTTGAAAGATGTTACATCGAAAGACGCCCTAATTGGCGTCATCCCGAGGATAAAAAGATTGGCGCGCCTATAGTGAGGGATGGCTGGAGAGTACAGTGGGGTAGAGATATTTGCCCCGCTGTTACGATCTCCTCACCTGATCCTTATGAAAGAGAAATATACAAGATGACATTTTTCAATTCTTTGCAAGATTTGAGTCATGATCTTCGAATCAGAAATGATGAGCGGTGGAGATCCGCAGCTTTTATAGCTAGCATAGGGAATCCTTACGGGATCTATCGAAGATCCCGCTGTGGCGTTCTTGTCATCGAGCGCGTCCATTAAAATATCCCAGCGCACGTCGTTATTTCTTACGGCGTGCGCGGCTTCTATTTTCTGACATATCTTTCCTTTTAGGAAAAGTTTCCCCCAAAACACTGTTTTGGCAATCTTTTAAAAACCCGAACAGTGAGATAACGATTCACCAACAAATACAAGTCTTTTTTTCTTGATATCGCAAAGTGCAATTTAATAGAACAAATACAAAAATCAAATTTTCTTTTTCTATAGATAATCTTCTACTATTTAAACCACAAGGCAATTTTCTTGCAAAAATTTTGAGAGTTCGCAAACCGGCATGTTAGCGAAAAGACAACACTTCTGTACTATTCTCTCTATGCGGGAGGAGAGCTATGCGCCGCTATCAAATCCTAGGAATATGTGGACTTCTGGTGAGTTGCGGAGGAGGAAATGTCACCGAAGAAGAGACCAAGAGCAGCGAGCCATACACCCCACCCTCTGCCACAGAGATAGGAGATGATTCAGGAGGTTTCAATAACGATCTCGTAGGAGTAGGGGGAGCCATCAATGCGGGATATAAAGGGCAGGGGGTGTCCGTTGCTATTTGCGAATCCGGGCCTTGTATCCCTCGTGAAATGGATAACCACTTTTCAGGAAAGTGGGAGCTGGGAACGAGATCCCCGATGCCTACTCAGGACACCATAGGAGACGGCACCAACCTAACAAATAATTCGCATGCTCTTTTTGTTTCATCGTGCGTAAATAAAGTTGCTCCGGACGCACATCTCCAATTATTCGATGAGAAAGAGGGGGCTTTTTCTTATATTATTGGGAACAAATCAGCACCTGTCATCAATCGCAGTATGTATATTCCTCAACAAGATGAATATGGAT
>JAIRMZ010000113.1 GCA_031258355.1 Holosporales bacterium | reverse complement strand
ATTTTTTATCCCCCAGATTGGCTCGCGCCTCTTTATACCGCCTACTTGAACGATCCGACTTGTATTCAGGCGCATGCGGCTTTTATCGCCTGCAATCATGAAGGAAAAATCTTGCCTTTATCTGCGCGCAAGCTTCTCCTTTGGTTTGAACGAACAGCGCCTGCTTACCATCACTGTCCCATAGGAGGGCCGGGCATTCTTTATCCTCCCCACAGTTTGCATGCAGACGTTGTTCGCGCTGAGATTTTTCTAGAGAACTGTCCGGCCAACGATGATGAATGGTTCTGGGCGATGGCTGTTCGTCGAGGAACGAAAATCCATTGCCTTAATCGGTCCTGTGGTGCTCTGCGCTTTATCGATCCGAAGAGACAATACGGCCTGCGTGGGCGTTCTACTCTTTTTCGGTTTAATCAAAGTGTAGCCGGCGACTTACAACGCGCCTCGATTCCAGCGCTTTATCCAGATATGGAAGAAATTTTAAGAGTGTCTGTAAACTAGGAAGAGGGAGAAGGCTTTTTCTCTTCACTGTGGATCATGGTGACAAGCGTTTTTAATTCTTGACGCGCTGCAATATGTGAAATTTTTAAAGGTGTTCCCATCTGCTCCAAATCCAACACCGTCAGGCCAGACAGGAATAATTCCTTGAAAATGACACGTTCGCAAAAGCCTTCCCCAAGACGAAAGCCAATTCGCTTTGAGAGAGCTTGTAATACGCGTCCTACCTCTCCTTTATTGTGCGCATTGATCATCGTGAGTCGATTTCTCAACACAATCCAGTCAATGGATCCGCGATCGCGCAAGGCACGCTTTTTCCGCTGCTCCCAAACCATCTCTGCATATACGCTGGGACGAAGGATTTCATGTGCTTCTCCTTCCACACGCACCAGCATGTCGAGATCGATAAAACTATCATTGATGGGTGTAATGAGCGTATCGGCACGCGTGTGCAGTGCTTCAGAAAGAGAGGTATTATTTCCTGGCGTATCAGCAATGATGACATCGCAGTCCTCCAAGGCTTGAAGTGTCTCTGCCACAAGAGCATAGTCCTCCTTCTCTGCCTGACCATGGTCGGTGTTTTTCGAGGTATGGAGCGAGCGGTGCTTCGGCATCGGAAGCGCTTTGCCAGAGGATGCTATCGTCTTACTTCTATTTTCGAGATATCGCGTTAATGTGCCTTGCCGTGCATCGACATCGATACTTCCGACCTTGTGTCCAGAGGCTAAATAGGACACCACCAAGTGCATGGAGACAGTAGACTTTCCCGTTCCTCCTTTCTCGTTCCCAAGAACGATAATCTTCGGTTGTGCCACGCCTGCTCCTCAAGAAAACTCTGTTTAAAAAGTATTTTTCGCGATACGAGAAATCAAGAGAGGTGCCTGCAGAAAGGAATGCTTGATTTTTCCGGAGATCTCCGCCCAAATGCAATGCAGGAGGCGGAGTGTAGCTCAGCCTGGTAGAGCACTGCCTTCGGGAGGCAGGGGCCGGAGGTTCGAATCCTCTCACTCCGACCAGTTGTTTTGCATGGATTTCAGGGGTATAGTGACGCTAGGATAGGTATTATTATGAAAAATGGGATTCATCCAGATTACCATAAAGTAACGGTTATTATGACAGATGGAACAACCTTCGAAACCCGGACGACTTGGGGAAAGGAGGGGGATACGATGCGTCTTGATGTCGATCCGAAATCTCATCCTGCCTGGACGGGGGTCCGCCAACTTTTGGATAGTGGCGGACAGTTAGCGCGTTTCAGGAATCGGTACGAGAAATTTGGTGTTCGGACTTCTTGAGAAAAACTCCTTGTTTTTCCTTTAGAATTTGTTATGGTTTGCTGATGGGTTTTGAGGAAAGCTGATGCCGAAGATCAAGACGAAAAGTGGCACGAAAAAGCGGTTTTCATTTACGGCGACGGGATTGGTAAAGGTGGGAGTCGCTTGTAAACGGCACAATTTGAGGAAAAGGTCTCAGAAAATGAAACGGCAAGCGCGGAGGACGATGGTTCTTGCGGCGGCGGATGCAAAGATCGTTCGTCAGTTTATGCCGAACCGTTAAGGAGAAAAGCGATGTCTCGTGTAAAACGTGGAATGACAGTGCGGGCGCGGCACAAGAAAGTGCTGAAGCAGGCGAAAGGATATGTCGGACGTTCCCGGAATTGCTATCGCCCTGCTCTTGAGCGAGTAGAAAAGGCGTTACAATATGCTTTTCGGGATCGGCGCGCACGTAAGAGGGATTTTCGTCGTTTGTGGATCCAACGTCTTAATGCGGCAGCACGGGCGGAAGGACTGCGTTATTCTGAGCTGATAGCGGGCCTAAAGCGCGCAGGTATTGCCTTAGATCGCAAAGTGATGGCGGACATGGCTATTCATATGCCGACAGGATTCACCTCCCTTGTGCAGCGGGCAAAAGCCTCGCTGGGCCGTTCTTAGCGGGGGGGGCGTCTGATAAATAAGTAAAGAGCGCCTGTTCCTCATGTCCTTAGGACTCACCTTTACTCGCGAGACTCTTTGTACCCTCATGCAAGAGGTGAAAGTTGCTGTCATGACGCCTTATGGAACGTCGGGAGTTAAGTTTCTCCACGGACTGTTTGATCAGCATAAGGAAGTGGTCGCTTTACCGATGGTTGTTGATGTCTATGATTTCTATGAGAACCCTGAGGAAGCTTTTTCACCGGAGGAGTACCTCGCGTTCTTTGAAAAGAACAATGTCGGTCTCTTTGATTTACGGCAGAACTTCTTTCACCCCGTTGTTGCTGAACCCCCTCAGCAAGAATTACGTAACATTGATCGGGAGGCTTTTTGCACGACTTTCTTTTCTCTCTGTACGACGTACGGAAGCGGAGGGAGAGGGCGGAAAGTGTATTTCTTCCTGCTGCATCTTGCGTATTTCTTAGAACGTGGAAGGAAAGGGGAGGATCTAAAATGCCTGCTTGTTCATATGCACAGGTCTGTTACGACAAAGATTACCCGGAAGGG
>JAIRMZ010000111.1 GCA_031258355.1 Holosporales bacterium | reverse complement strand
GTGGACTGGCGTGTGAAGGCCAATGCCAACCAAGGCTATTCCCTTGGGGGTCTCATCCTAAACACCTCAGGAAAGGTCATCGCGAACTACTGGTTGAACCATGTATATCCAGAAGCGGTAAGCCGGGCACACCGAGAAGGGGATTTTCATATTCATGACTTGGATATGCTCTCTGGCTATTGCGCTGGGTGGTCTTTGCGCATGCTTCTTAACGAAGGCTTCAACGGGGTTGTGGGCAAAGCGGAAGCGGGACCTCCAAAACATTTCTCAAGCGCTCTTGGTCAAATGGTTAACTTTTTAGGGACCCTTCAAAACGAGTGGGCAGGAGCGCAAGCATTTAGCTCTTTCGACACCTACCTTGCTCCTTTTGTCCGCCAAGACCGACTGAAGTACGAAGAGATTAAGCAGGGCATGCAAGAATTTATCTATAATCTCAACGTTCCTTCGCGTTGGGGAACGCAAACACCCTTCACAAACCTCACCTTTGACTGGGTTTGTCCGGAAGATTTACGGAACCAAGTGCCCTTGGTAGGCGGGAAAGAAGTTCCTTTTGTCTATGGTTCTCTTCAAGAAGAGATGGACATGCTGAATCGTGCGTACATCGAAGTAATGACACATGGAGATGCGAAGGGGCGTGTTTTTACCTTTCCTATCCCGACTTACAACTTGACTTCGGATTTTCAGTGGGAGGGGCCTAATACAGAGGCTCTTTTTGAAATGACGGCAAAGTATGGATTGCCTTATTTTCAAAATTTTATCAATTCCGATTTAGAACCGGGGATGGTGCGCTCTATGTGCTGCCGGTTGCAGTTAGATGTCCGTGAGCTTCTTAAAAGAGGAAACGGCTTGTTTGGCTCCGCAGAACAGACGGGTTCTCTTGGGGTCGTAACCATCAATTGTGCGCGCATTGGGTATTTAAACGCAGGTGATGAAGAAGGATTAAAAACACGTATCACAGAGCTTTGTGCTTTTGCAAAACAAAGCTTGGAGATCAAGCGTAAAATCGTTCAGCGGCATATGGATCATGGACTTTTTCCCTACACGAAACGTTATCTGGGAACCCTACGGAACCATTTCTCGACTATTGGAGCGAATGGAATTAACGAAATGATCCGGAACTTTTCTCATGATGCCTACGATATCACCACACCACAAGGGCATGCTTTAGCACAGAGAATTTTAGATCATTTCCGTGCTCTGTTGATCTCTTTCCAGGAAGAAACGGGACATATGTACAATTTTGAGGCTACGCCTGCGGAGGGAGCGACCTATCGCCTCGCTAAGGAGGATGCAAAACGTTTTTCTGACATCATCCAAGCGGGAACAAAAGAGGCTCCATACTACACAAACTCCTCTCAATTACCAGTTAGTTTTACGGACGATCCATTTCAGGCGCTTGAGATGCAAGATGATCTACAGACAAAATATACAGGAGGAACGGTGCTACACTTATATATGAACGAGCGCATTTCTGGTGCAGCAGCTTGTCGTACTTTTGTGCGGCGCGTAGCAGAGCAATTTCGACTACCCTATTTCACAATCACACCGACTTTTTCTGTTTGTCCGGTTCATGGATATATTTCTGGTGAGCACAAATTCTGTCCTTTTTGTGATGCATCACTTATATTTCAGAAGCAACAGGAGAAATCTGTTGCGTGAAAGGAGGGAATGATGACAGAAGATCCGAAAGAGGAATTGAAGGAAGAAGAACGCCAGCCTTGTGAGGTATGGACACGTGTGATGGGATATCATCGACCTGTCTCGGCATTTAATGCCGGAAAAAAGAGCGAGCACGAAGAGCGGACCTTTTTCAAAGAACCAGAGCCTGAGAAGTGTTGTAAATCCTGCTCTGGGTGCGGA
The DNA here is from genome assembly GCA_031258355.1 of Holosporales bacterium. GTDB lineage: Bacteria > Pseudomonadota > Alphaproteobacteria > UBA3830 > JAIRMZ01 > JAIRMZ01. The sequence goes on along the minus strand of JAIRMZ010000111.1, from coordinate 1,043 downwards.
AAGTAAAGATAAGAATCGGGGATGGGAAAGAAGCTGGCTTCTTCCCCCTCCTTCCTCCCTTTTTATCTACATGACGCTATTGCCTGTAAGCTTTAGGTTTGTCGTATAATCGTATATCAACGCTGGTATCTTTTTGAGAGAGCGACGTATAGGCTTCTTCTGCTAAAATCTATCATTTTGAAATCGATCTTATAAGTTTTTTCGTTGCGTATAGGGAGATGATTCTTCTTACTAATTAGAGAATCTATAATAAGAAGAGGTTGTTGTACTACTCCATAAATACGCATAAATCCCATTTTATCCACAGGAAAAGAACAGTTTATCTCCTCTTTTTTCTCTGATTACACCTAGAAAATGTTTCTTATATCCCCATGGAGAGGTTTCTTTCTCAACAGGTTTATAAAACTGGGGGTAAGAAGCAAGTTATAAACAGTCTTTCTTGTGTCTTCTTCTTTATACACAGGTTGTCTCTAGGAACCGCTAAGAAAGGGTTTGTATCAATGTGGTGTAAAAATTTTTACTTATTGTTAGTTTTTATTTTATATTATACAAGCCCTACGCGTGAAGGAGAACAATATGGTAAAAGATACCCCTCTTTGGCAGCCTTCTATCGAACGGATAGCACAGACAAATTTATATCGATTTATGCGCAAGGTGGAGCGGGAACAGGAAAGTCGTCTTCCTGACATGCCTTCTTTGTGGGAATGGTCTGTAAAAAATCCTCATGCCTTTTGGAATAGTATCTGGGATTTTTGTGGGGTAATCGCAGAGACAAAAGGAGCGCGTGTTACTAACGAAGAAAAGAAGTTTGAAAAACATCACTATTTTCCTGAAGCGCGCTTAAATTTTGCTGAAAACCTCCTTCGGCGACGAGATGATCGCCCAGCTCTTGTCTTCCGGGGTGAGGATAAAGTTCAAAAAGTCTATACTTACCGAGAACTTTTTGACGCAGTTGCACGTGTCGCACATGCGCTGAAAAAGCTGGGAGTGGTCCCAGGAGATCGTGTTGCTGGTTACGTTGCCAACGTGCCGGAGACGATGAT
>JAIRMZ010000105.1 GCA_031258355.1 Holosporales bacterium | reverse complement strand
GGAGGAAGAGGAACTTGAACCACCTGAACCAACTCCTCCAGTTTCTTCTTCCCCTTCCACTCCGTCCCTCGTGGAAGAGACTATCTTCCCGTACATTCCCCTGCCTCTCTATCCGGAATCCGGAAAAGAATACACCTTCTCCTTGACGGTATCCGATGATCTTGGAGAAACGCATACCGCAACAATAAAAGGAACAGGAGAGAGTACGAGACTACTCAAGAAGACATTGAACGGCGCAGATAAATCGTATTTTCAGAAGGCTTTTTATGAGTTAGGTTGGGTTAGCAGCAATGAAGATACTGCTTGGGCAGAACTGGTAAGCGGGGCTGGAGGGACATGGGCCGCTGTAGAAGCGGTCCTTATAAATCAAGATTTTTTCAATGATATAGCTGCATCAGCAGGGGCTCCCGCGATTTTCTATTCTGGAGACCCCCAGGCGAATTTTACTTCTCTCATGACTTGCGCGGACAAGATGGCTGTTCTAGATGCTCTTTTCAACAAAGCGGGAGTGGCGGATAATTTCACCATCCTCCTTCAAAAAAATGGCATCCAAAATGGTATAGAAAAGTTGGAAGAAAAATTGGGTGGCGTTAGGATTCTCTCTGAGCGCTTGTATTTGTCTGCTTATAATCACAGAGCGTTGTTCATAGATTTGTGGGATTTCCTTAGTGAGACTTCAACCGAGACCGCTTTAGCAACGATACTCGGTGATGCGAGTCGTGAAAGGTATAGCACAAGTTTTGCAGAAATTGATGCTATTGTTCGGTCCTCTCAACAAGGCAAGAGCCTTTTCGATCTCTTAAAAGAGCATGGTCTTCTGCAAGCTTTAATGACGAATCCAAATTATCGTTTTATGCAGTACGGAGAAGAGCTTTTACGCCGTGTTCTTGATGAAGGATCTCTTGATAGCCTTTACAATGACACTTGGACCCTTGCTGTAGAAGATGTAGAGGGAGGAACCCCCCTTCTTTCTGGCGGAACCCTTGAAGTAACGGCTAATGGAGACATCCAATATGATCTAGATCTTCCCCCAACGCTTCATGTGACGTGGGATAATGAAGAAGGGCAAGAAATCCCCTTGGATACGACACTTTTAAAAACTTCTGCTATTATCGATACGGTTTCTAATCGAGGAACAACAGGTATAAAACTGATGGAACAAAAGATGGAGGGAGAAAACCCCGATTCGGGTGTTTTAGTACATGTTACCGATGCGAAAAAAGGAGTCTACACGCTTGATCTTATCTTTGATCACTTTTGGAAAAAATTACATGTAAGAAAATATTATTATAGTGATCCCGATTTTCAAATAGATGAGGAAGCAAATAGTGCGGATCCTGGAGGGACTCTTCATTTCTCTGGATATTTGTCTGATTGTTCTATTTCTCTCTGCCCGGATGATCCGGAAGGGGATTATATCGACGCGGACGGCCGTCTTATTCAGCTTCTGGGCAAGCCCATAAAACTTAATATTATTGCAAATGGAAGAAAAATACAAATCGGTTTTGATTTAACACAATTCCGTATAGATGAAGCCGATCGTTCGCGCATCACTCTTTATCCAATTATCTCCTCTACGGGCGATACGCCGAGTACATCAGAATCTCAGAGCGTCCAATTCCACACACTTCTTCCAGATCCAACTATCCTGGATTCCTATACCGAACCGCTTATTATCCGCGATAGTTATGGGGTAGCGCACGATATTGTGGTTCAGTTCCTCTATGAAGGAGGTTCCTGGAAGGCTTCCATTGCTGACCCAGGAGGGGCGCGTGAATTCTCTTTCGGGAATGAAGGAGTCGTGGATCTTTCTGAAAGCACGGAGGCGATATTGACCGCTACTTGGGATAATCATGCGACGTCAAATATCACGTTTGTTTTCGGTGAGCGAATCATTGAGGAAAGGGCGGTGTCATCTATAGGTGATCTTGAGGATACGGAAACGGCCAATTCTTTATCGGGAGGGGTAACAAGTTCTCAAGAAGAAGACGAAGTCTTGGACATGACGCAGTGGGTACTGACGGATCAAGGGCTCATCGAGATAACCTATGCAAATGGGGTAACCAAATCTCTCTATCAAGTGCCTTTATTAAATTGTGCAGACCCCGTACGTCTTACCGAAAAGGCGGGAATCTTTCTTTCCAATCGTGCTTCTGGAGAGTTTCAAGCGACGTCTCCTGGAGCTGCGGGTCTTGGCACGATCCAAACGAGCGCTCTTGAGGCTTCTACTGTTGACCTTGCCCAAGAACTTTCCCGAATGATCAAAGCTCAGCACGCTTATGCGGCCAATACCCACGTCCTTTCAACGATTGACCAAATGCTCCAGGAATTGGAGAGGGTGTAAGGAAAGGCCGTCCCTTATTTAGGATTAAAGGGGTTGATGCTTAAGAAAGCTTTGTTTTTATCTAAGATTAGATCGGCTGAGCATGGGTAGCTTTGTCTTTAGGGATTAACGCAATAAAATACCATATCCTTTTGTTTCCGCGTGGGTGCTCTCCTATATCTGCACTCCCTCTAAAAGAGATAAGCGCACTACTTTTCTAAGACGATCAACGCGTTGCCTTCCTCAATTCCCAAACGTTAAGAAACGAGGAATCAGTCGAAATTGAAGAATTGCTCTTGCGGATTATCAGGCTCTTCTTGAAAGAGGCGGTTGTCTCTTTGGACAGGGACGCCAATAACACTAGTCCTCTCCTGCATGGAAATCACACGCCACCTTGCAGAAATAGCCTCATTAAGAGGTACATTCATTTTTTCTGCTAGTTTTTTAATGCTGTTCAGTCTGTTTTTTACATTGATATTTGATCTGTTGCGGAAAAAATTGGCTATCCGCACCCATTTCGGCCCGAATTGCATAAATTTCTCAACAAGTAATCGATCTTCATCCTCCGTCCATGGTTCTCGATTAAACCTAAGAGCAAGATAGTTCCTCCATCTCTCCCGGTATTGACGGGCATTTCTTCCTGGCATTTGTTGTGCAATGCCTTTCCAATCGTTACCCATAGTGCTTACGAGCTCTCTTAAGCGGTTATCTTCTTTGGGAGTAAATGCTCTCCGATGTCGGATCGGATTTTCTCCTTCACGCTGACCAAAAAGATTCTCGGGAAAGAGCGGATGCATTCCCTGACCGCAATCGCAACAGACCGCTAGTATCAGCCCTAGCGCAAAAGAAACACCCTTTATTCTCACCGAGCTGTTACTTCCCTTCAAAATTTACTCTAATATACATTATACAATACAAAAGTATCTCCCTTTCTTTTAAAGGTTTGGTTAATATAAGAATTACTAAGAAATCTCTCTTTAATCAACGTCTTAAAAAGAATCCCGTTTTCTGAGAGGGTCCCCTTTAGAGGGAGAAAGGCTATGACTTCCTCCTGCTTTTACAGCTTCCCAAACGACCAGATTAAAAAAACTATTCATCATCACTTGGGAAAAATGCATCGTCCTCATCCTGCCAAAATTCAAAAAATAGAGGCCCAACAGGACCAGAATCCCTTCCTACAGGAGGGGCAGAGGGGGTAGCATGAGGAAGAGCGAGAGGAGCAACAGGAAGACTCCTCCACTTTATAAGAACTATATCATTAAGAGGCCTTTCCATTCTCTCTGCCAGGGCCTTAATGCTGTTCAGTCTGTTTCTTACATTGATATTTGATCTGTTGCGAAAAAATAATGCTATCTGTGCCCATTTCGGCCCGAATTGTATAAATTTCTCAACAAGTAATCGATCTTCATCCTCCGTCCATGGTTCTTGATTAGGCCCCATAGCAAGATAGTTCATCCATCTATCCCGGCATTGACGAGCATTTCTTCCCTGCATTTGTTGGGCAATGTCTTTCCAATTGCTCGTGCCTATAGCTTCTACGAGCTCTCTTAAGCGTTTATCTTCTTCAGGAGCAAATATCCTCTGATGTCGAGTCGGATTTCTCTCTCCTCGCTGATCAAGAGGATTCCCG
>JAIRMZ010000056.1 GCA_031258355.1 Holosporales bacterium | reverse complement strand
CTTTCCTTCGAAAAAAGCCTTAGCCAGTTCTATATACTCATTCAAGACGATTTGAACCGGGATATCCTCACGCACAAGAAGTTCAAAAATTCCTGCCCTTAGGATAGCACGAACGACAGGATCTAGATGGTCCAATGTCCAAGATTCCGTCAGGCGCCCGGTCATCAAGGCATCGATACGCTCTTGTTTTGCCGAAATCTCCATCAAAAGTTCTGAGAAAAAGTTCTTGTCGCTTTGGGGAGCCTCTTCCTCTGTGACGGGAAGCCCGTCTCGGTAAGATAAAAATTCTTCGAGGACCTCTGACATTGGTTGCTGTCGAAATTCTTGCTGGTACAACGCTTGGACGATAGCGAGGCGCGCGACACTCCGTTTTCCCGCCTTCTTGGGACTTTGATCCATACCTAAAAGAAACTCTAAGCGGCGCTTTCTTCTTGATAAAGGGGAAACTGTCTACAAAGGTCCGTGATCTTCTGGCGGACAGCTTTCTCTGTAGGAGCATGCCCCTCTGCACCATAATCTCGAACACCACGAAGAACTTCAGCCATCCAATGGCCTATGTCCTGGTATTCTTTCTCCCGGAATCCTCGTGTCGTTCCGGCTGGTGTTCCAAGCCGGATACCAGAAGTTACAGAGGGAGAGAGGGGATCAAAAGGAATGGCGTTTTTATTGCAAGTCATTCCAGCGCGTTCAAGAGCTTGTTCGGCGTCCCGTCCTGTCACGCCGATAGGACGTAAATCGACAACCAACATGTGACAGTCTGTTCCTCCTGAAACAAGAAGCAATCCCTCTTCTTTAAGCACCTCTCCTAGAGCGCGTGCATTCTTGATGACTTGATGTGCATACTCCTTAAAAGCAGGAGAGAGAGCCTCGCCAAAAGCAACCGCTTTGGCGGCAATAATATGCATGAGAGGCCCTCCCTGAATGCCTGGGAAAACGGCGCTATTAATCACTTTTGTATAAGCTTCTTCGTTCCACAAGATAAGCCCCCCTCTAGGACCACGAAGGGTCTTATGCGTTGTGGATGTAACAATTTGTGCATGAGGGAAGGGACTGGCATAAGCCTCGGCCGTAATTAATCCTGCATAATGCGCGACATCGGCCATCAAAATCGCTCCGACAGCGTCAGCAATTTGGCGAAAGCGTGCAAAGTCAATTTGACGCGGATAGGCAGAGGCTCCAGCAATAATGAGACGTGGTTTATGCTGATATGCTAGGCGTGTTACCTCATCATAATCGATAAGCCCATCTTCTTCACGAACACCATAAGAAACCGCCTGAAACCATTTGCCAGAAACGGTGGGAGCCGCTCCGTGTGTAAGGTGCCCTCCCGCACTAAGCCGCATGCCCAGCAGCGTGTCTCCTGGTTTCAAAAAGGCATACAACGCTGCCGTATTCGCTTGTGCACCGGAATGGGGTTGGACATTGGCATAAGCACAATGGAATAAAGCGCAAGCACGTTCTATCGCAAGGGTCTCTACTTGATCCACGAAGACGCAGCCACCGTAGTACCTTTTTCCGGGATATCCTTCAGCGTATTTGTTGGTAAGGACGGATCCCATCGCTTGCAAAACGGCTCGAGAGACGAAATTCTCTGAAGCGATCATCTCGACTTGAGTTTGTTGCCGCACCTGCTCTGCCGCTATCATCTGAAACACAGGATCAGCAGAGTGCGCTGGTATCATGATTTCCTTTTGTCAAAGGGACGCAAAAGCAGGATAACTCGTTCCTTGCTGGACGTAAAGCGATTATAGGGAAGACTCCGCGATTTCTCCTTGGAGACTATGAGAGAGCCCCTTTGTGAGGCGCACAGAACAGCAAGATCCAATAAGATCCGTGGATCCTTGCACAACGACTGGGAGAAAATGTGGGGTACGTCCCGTTATCTCTCCTAAGTGACGTCCCCGCTTCTCGAACAAAACGTCAACGACTTGGCCAAGGTGTTGACGATAAAACGCCTGTTGCTGAGTTTCGAGAAGAGCCAAAAGACTTGCAAGACGTTGCTTTTTAACCGGATCAGGCACTTGTTCGGGCAAGGAAGCCGCCGGTGTTCCGGGTCGAATACTGTATTTGAAGGCATAGGCCTGTGCGTAAGACACTTCCTCAACCAACGCAAGGGTAGCTTGGAAGTCTTCCTCCGTCTCTCCGGGGAATCCAACGATAAAATCCGATGAAAAAGCGATATCTGAACGTGCTGCACGTAGCTTTTCAAGCGCCTCCAGATAGAGCGTGCGTGTATAAGGGCGCTTCATAGCGCGCAGTATGGCGTCAGATCCGCTTTGAACGGGAAGATGAACAGCGGGCATCAGAGAGGGCAGTGTGGCATGAGCGCGAAGGAGCGTGTCGGTAATATCTTGAGGGTGTGACGTTGTGTACCGTAACCGCTTGATTCCTGGAAGAGCAGCGACAAGAAAAAGTAATGACCCGAAATCGCAGAGAGCTCCTGTCTCATCCTGAGCGCAGTAAGCATTCACGTTCTGTCCGACTAGCGTAATTTCGCGAACGCCTTGTTGGAGAAGGGTACGCGCTTCCTCTAAAACCGAGGCGACGGGTCGGGAGAAGCTCCTTCCTCGTGTAGAAGGCACAACGCAGTAGGTGCATCCGTTGTCGCATCCTTCTTGAATGACCAGCAAAGCCGTTACCTTAGTGGGAGAATCTGAAAGAATAGGCTCCTGGAATTTCTCTGGAAGGGTTTTTTCTAGACAGAGGACGGGTTGGGAGGAGGCGCGCAAAAGATCGGGAAGACGATGCGTCGCTTGGGGACCCACGATTCCATCCACCCAAGGAGCACGTTGCCATATTTCTTTGCCTAAAGCTTGCGCAACGCATCCTGTTACGAAAATTTTAGGAGGAAGGGGACCCGTTTTCAGGGCGCGGAGACGCCCTAGGTCTGAGAATAGTTTCTCTGTCGCTTTCTCACGTATATGGCAGGTATTCAAGACGATAAGCTGAGCTGCGGCAGGTGTAGTAACGGTATGATATCCTTCTTTCCGTAAAAGAGCGCTTATCCGCTCTGCATCATAGACGTTCGTCTGGCACCCGAAGTTTTTGATCCATACGCCTGGCATAGAAAACAGCATAGAAACAGAGACAAAAGGAGATCAAGGCATTTTTTTGTCTTGAGAATTTATCCTGCAATAAAGATAAAATAAAAGCCTCTCACTGTTCCCATCCTCAATATTTCCAGGAAAATACGTAGTTTTGCTATTCTATCTGGTAAATTTATAAAGGATGATCTCTCGACTTAGAGACAGTTCGCAAGAAAAACTTGACAAGCGTTCTTGCGTACAGCAACTTGTTTCTGGTTAGGATGAGGTGGCATGGAAGCCTTCAGGGTTTTATTAACCCATCTTTTACTGTTTTGATATACGGAAAAGGGTTATGAGGAGAGCAGCTCAGGGATCTCTTATCTCACGTTTCTTTTCAGCGTCCAAAAAACAACGTTCTCGGCCCGTTTCATCGTTCTCTCAGTCCTCTCTACGTGCGTTGCATGCGTCTTGGCACAGGTTTTCTTCCCGTGTTCATCGCCTTGGGGCGCGCCTTCCGGTTTATGCTCTTACGCTGGCGGGGACGACACCAAAATCTTTAAAGGTCAATGTTCCCATTCTATGGCCAACGGATTATCGGATCGAGGAAACCTTTCAAAATAGGTTCTTTTTTTTATGTAGTGGTCGAGCCCACTCTTTCGTGGGAGAAGAGGCGTTCTGGGACTTTACCTCCCTTACTGAGGAAGAGAGTGCTGAGCTGCACAGTTTCTCCTGGCTGAGCGTTCTTATGACGATTGGGGATGTTCCCCAGCGCTTGCAAGCACGGGCTCTTGTTCGCCATTGGATGGCACATTTGTCTCGGATTTCTCCTCTTGCTTGGCGTCCAGATGTTCTAGGGAAACGCCTTTCGGCTTGGGTACAAGCCTACAGCTTTGTTGCCAAAACGGCTGATCAAAATTTTCATCAGAGTTTTTTGAAGAATTTAGCAAAACAATATCGTTATCTTCGTCGTGTAACTTCCTTAACAGTTGAGAATCCGGCAAATTTGCACGCAATTAAAGGGTTGTTTGAAACAACGATAGCCTTTTATGGAGAGTCTTCTCCCTTCTTGATCAAAGCCTTGGGGGATTTTTCTCAAACTTTAGAAAACAAAATCTCTTTTAATGAGAGCTATCCGTGGGAATTGCTGGAAGCTCTCCGCCTTCTGCTGGACATTCGCACACTTTCGGGAAGGAGTGTTCTTTCAATTCCAAGCGCTTTTGAAGTTACGATCCGCCAGCTGGCAGCACATCTCCAAAAGCTCCAGCATCCAGATGGAGGTCTAAGCTTGCTAGGGAGTGGATGCCTCCCTCGTAAGGATATTCTTCAGTTAGCGTTGTCGCGTGCCCCTAACCTTCCTTCATGGAGAGGAGCTCCCTCGCCAACGCTCCGCTTCTTCGTTGTCAAAACAGAGGAGCAAGCCTTATTCGTGGAAAGAGAGGCTTTTTCACCTTCGTTGAAGGTGCCTTTCTCCCCCATAAATGCAGAATACAGTTGCCAGTCAAGACGCCTTCTTCTCCGGACACAGGTACAGGTTTTCAATGATTCTTTCCATGGCCATTCTTACCGACCTGTCGCCAGTTTTCGTGCCATTCCTCACTTAGAAATGAAAGGTGCAGGGACTCGTTCCTGGATCCAGGGGATAGCACGCTGGCATCTAGAGGGGGAGCCTTTTAGCCTAAAGCGCTGCTTGTTTTTGGATAAAGAAGAGTGTGTTTTACGCGGAGAAGAAACCGTTTTTTCACCTTTAGGTTTTTCCACAGCATTGCTGTTTACTTTTTTAGACGAAGGGGATTTTCAATTGCAGGAGATGCAACTTTCTTGGGCATTGTCTGACCAACCGCAAGCTGTATTCTCTTTCTCTCCAGGATTTTGTGCAGAATTGCGCGCAGGTCCTCCTTTGTTGAAGGAAGGTCTTCCGGTAACGACCAAGGTCCTAGCACTTTTTTGTCCTCCAGAAGCGGAGACATCAGTCCTGCGTTGGCAGCTTCAAATAAAGTCTTTAGAAGATTAGCTCTCGCTGTATTTCCCCCTGCAGCATAGAACGGACTTTTTCCGCAAGTTGTTTAAGGTCAAAAGGTTTCTGAAGAAAGGCAATTCCTGCCACCTCCTCTGTCCCTTGGAGCAACCGATCTTCGGTATATCCGGAGATGAAAATACCCTTGAGATGGGGATGCTTTGCACGGATTTCTTTCATCAGCGTGGGACCATCCATCTTGGGCATAATCACGTCCGTGATCAGCAAATCGATTTTCTCCTCTGGATGATCTTGAAAATAAGTGAGGGCTTCGTGCCCATTCTCCGCTTCTGTCACGGTGTATCCTTTGTCGCGTAAAGCGCGCGCACTGAAGAGCCGTACCGCTTCTTCGTCCTCCACGAGAAGGATATGGCCAGATCCCGTCAGGTCTTTGGGCTTTTCCGCTAAGGGAGGGGGAGAAGAACGGGAAGATATTGCGGATGCGTTTTCGTAGATGGGGAGGAAAACGCGGAAGGTTGTTCCTTTGCCGCATAGGCTGGAAATATCAATAAATCCACCCGTTTGTTTAATAATGCCATGAACAGTCGCAAGGCCCAGTCCTGTCCCTGCTCCAAGAGGCTTCGTCGAATAAAAAGGATCAAAGATATAAGGCAGGTCTTCAGGGGGGATACCCATTCCCGTATCTTGCACCTCGATCAAGGTATAGGTTCCAGGAGGCATGACTTCTCCATGAACCGTAGTAGGGATGGTTGTTTTTGTCGCAGAAATTTTGAGAAGAAGCGTACCCCCGTCAGGCATCGCATCGCGTGCATTAACACAGAGATTGATAATCACTTGCTCCAATTGGATCGGATCGGCACGGACCAATCCCAGAGAGCTGCCATACAAGATCTGGAGGTCGACGCGTTCTCCCAACAAACGCTGCAATAACGCCGAAAGATCAGAGAGGGTATCTGCAACATCTATCACCTCAGGTTGAAGGGTTTGGCGACGTGAGAAAGCAAGAAGTTGCTGCACTAGGTGCGAGGCGCGATTAGCGTTCTGCTTGATTTGCATTACATCAGCAAAGGACTGTTCGGCAGGAGAATAGCGTCCAAGAAGAAGATCACAGTAGCCAATCATGGCGGTCAAAAGATTGTTGAAATCATGCGCAATACTTCCGGCTAACTGTCCCACTGCTTGAATTTTCTGAGATTGGAGGATTTGGTTTTCTACACGTTTCCGCGACGTTATATCTGCCAAGTACAAAACGAAAGAATGCTCGAAGTTTTCCCCATAAATAAGCACAGCACGGCGCTCTTCTCCTAAGAGCTCTGTCTCGAAAGGTTTTTCAAAAGAACTCGTCGCTTCTCTGAGAAAATTTTGGAAAGCGACTTGATTTTTCTCCTCAACAAAGGCCCACAAGTTCCTCCCGATAAGGCTTTGCACCGCCTGTCCAAGGAGTTTCTCTATAGCCGTATTGCAAGCAGTAAGAGTGAAGTTTTCATCGAGAGTTAGAACGCCCAATGGAGATTGGGCCATAGATTGTATAAAAGCGGAGAGCTTCTCGGTCTTTACAGGTTCGGAAGGGGTTATTTTCTCCTCAGCCCAAACGCTGTAAGTGTGCCAAGCTTCTCGATCAAAGATATGTTGAACCTTGACGGGAAGAGACGTCGTCTCACTTTTTATGGTCATAGGAAAAAAGGAAGCGGGCGCAAAACGATCCGCCCCTTCTGCTGTGGGAAGACTTGGCGGAAAGTCCTCTGTAAACAGCTTCTGTACTGGCATCCCGAGAATTTCCGTTCTTTTACGTCCCAACCAGTGAGCAAAAATTGCATTACAGAATACAACGGTTTCCGTGGTATCGATGGTAAAGTATCCTACTGTAGAGCTATGCAGCAGTTCGAGAAGGAAGACTGGAGAAGCTTCCGGGAACTCCGAGATGCGCGCTGCTGGCGTGAGGTCCGCAAAACTCCACATCGTCCAACCGGGAGAAGAAGGAAGGGGAGCAGCAGTGATGCGCCACCAGGCAAGCGTCTTGTCCTTTTTCGATAAAGGGATGTCCAGATACTGCTGATGTTTATCTTCTGTCTTTTCCCAAAAAAGCCTAAGGGTCTCCTGCATTTTTGGATATTCCGAGAAGTGCGCGAGTAAATCCGAAAACGAAGTGATTGCCCCTCCTGGAAAGAGTTGACGTGTAAGTGTATTAGAAAAATGACAATGCCCTTCGTCATCGAAAACAAGCACCCCATAAGGCAAAAGCTGACAATAAGCTTCTGCACTGGTGCAACGTTCTTCCCAGACACGTGCTTTCTGCTCAGCTCTTCTCCAAGAACGAACAAGCCCGTAAAGTCCTCCTCCAGAAAAAAGACCAAAGAGGATGATCGCTAAAGGCCCTTCGAAAAGGAGGAAGAGGACCAAGATACTGGTAACAAGAAGAAACAAAGGGAGGTGTTTTTTAGAAAAAAGAATAGAAAGAAGTCCATACCTAGAAGACATCCAGTACTCCCGTTTCTAAAAACGATAGATTTTAGCAAAAATATCTTCTTGTTCTCATCTTTTCCCTTCTCTTGGATCAAGAAAAGGTGTCTCCGGATGCGCACGCTCTTCTTCTGCGAGTAAATCGTGTACCTGCGGATAAGCGTTAACAACAGCAGTGCTTTGCCGAATAAAGAGCCCCATTGGAGATCGAGAAATAGGATTTGAGAGATATAATTGCTTGAGTTCCTTCCAGCCTCCGACTAGGGCATGAATTCTTGTTCCCTTAAGCACTGCCATAACCCAACACCAAGTTTCTTCATCATAGGGAGCAATCTTCATGGCGATATCCATACGAAAAACATCCGTGTGCAGGACATGGGGGGGATATAAAATGCCACAAGAGGTTAGGGGAACGTACAGCAAAGAGGGTGGGGCATCTTTATCAAATTCCAGGAAAGGGCCGTGTCGTATCCAGTGATGAAATTCCCCCTTGAAGAAAGAACGATAAACTGTGCGCGCGTGAATACAGGTCGGTTGCTTTTTGTAAGCAGCAAAGAGGCCTTCCAACCAATGAGGGGAATACAGCATGTCATCGTCTGCGACAACGACAATATCTTCTGGGTATTCCCTCAGAGAAGGGATGACTTTCTTGCGTGATTGCAAATTCTCACACCAGCGGATGGTGAGACCGAATTGGCAGAGATGAAGGAGCTCATCAGGGAGGTCATATTCTTTGTAACGAAATTCCTCTTCGGCAAGCCATAAAACGACGATATCGGGTTTGAGTGATTGTGTAAGAAGCGTGTAAATAGCCGCATAAGCTTGCCTGATACTGGGGGGATGGGAGGATAGGGAAACAACAAGCCTCGGTGTAGAACGTGCCGGCCTCTGCACGCCACTTTCTTGCATACGATAAAGTTTGACCTGCATTTCTTGGAGATGAATCCGCGTTGTGTAACGTTGCCAAGCGGGCTGCAAGGAAGTGAGGAAATGCCGCAAAAAAGGCGTTCGGTGGTAGAGATTTCTAGCAATATCCTTGCCCCAACACGGGGTCGCATATTTTTCTTTGTTGGTTACGTCCATGAGCTTGTCACCTCTGTGATAACCTCTCTCCAACGCTGATGGGCTTGCTCTTCCGAAAAACGTTTTGGAAGGAGCTGTGCGTTTTTACTGATACGAAGGCGCTCTTCCGGGTTCTCGATCAAAAAAGCCATTTTCTGTGTCAACGCTGGAACATCTTTCACAGGAACAAGATATCCATCGATTCCCTCACGGACAACAGCAGCATTCCCAAGACAATGAGAGGCAATAACGGGTAATCCCACAGCCATGGCTTCACAAAGCGCGTTTGGGAATCCTTCGTAGAACGAAGGGAAAAGGAACATATCGGCTTGTGCGAGGGTCTCCTCTACCTGAGCTATTGCGCCAGGAAGATGAATGCGATCGGTTAAGTTGTGGCGATGGATGATCTCTTCGAGAGCTTCTCTGTAGGGACCTTCTCCATAAATCGTCAGGCGAAGTGTGGGATTTTGCGTAAAAAGCGTAACGCAGCTTTCAATTAAAATGTCGAATCCTTTATAGGGATCAAGTCGTCCCATGGAAATAAGGGAACGCACTTCCTGGCGGATCGTACAAAAATGGGAAGGCTTACGAATTCCGTTGGGGATTACACAAGTACGGGCCTGAAGATTTTTAGAAAAGTAAGAAGCCGCTTGTGAGGTTTGGACGACTAGCTTCCTTGCCCACCGATAAGTGATGCGCCGAAGTTGCTCGAAAAAAAAACCAACTTTATAAGAGAAAGGGTCCGTGCGCTCCGCAACGATCACAGGAATGCCCAAACCGCGGCTGGCAACAAGGGTGATGATGTTGGTAAGGTCTACATAAGCAATGATCGCGTGAGGTCTCAGCTTCTTTAGGGCTTGGCGCAGGGTAATGAGATACAGAAACCATCGCGCGAAACTACTGTGCTGGATAAGCGAGAAGCAAGAAATAGACGCTTTAAGAGAATGGACATGAATAGAAGGATCAATTGGGTAGAACGGCTTTTCCTCTGGGTCTGTAAAGATAAAGAGGCTGACATCGTGCCCCTCTGCCACCCAAGAACTAGCGTTCTTTGAAAGATCCCGCTCCGCTCCTCCTAGCCCCAGCGCGTATCCAACAAAAGCCAAACGTTTTCGTTCTACGTGTGCTCCTTTCCCCTCTACCATTCACGAGGCAAGATGCTCTTTGAGAAACGTACAGGCCTTCTGGAGACTTTCTGTATCAATGGTATGTCCCATATCAGGACGTAACAGTGTTTCAAAAGAAACTTGATGCGCACGGAGTACTTCCTGAGCCTGGAAAAAAGCTTTTACAGGCAAAACCCCATCGGCATCACCGTGAATCAGCAGGATATTCGGATAAGAGGAAGCGCCTTTCAATATTTCCGGATCAACGAGTACGCCTGAGAAAGAGATGATAGCCTGTACTCCTTGCTGAATACCAAAATGCAACGCCATCATGGCTCCTTGAGAGAACCCAACAAGCGCCACGTCCTTTCGAGAAAGATGATACTTTTCTATGAGAGGATTCAGATAAGTCTCGAATCGCGCCTTCGTCTGTGCGAGACCTTCTTTCCATTCCGGTATAGTCCAGTTTCCCATTTTGAACCACTGATATCCCCCTCCTCCAGCCTCACAGGAATCAAAACCATGGGGAACACGCACTTCTGCTTTAGGAAGAGCCTTAGAAATTTCGTGGCCAAGCGTCCAGAGATCACCCGCATTTGATCCATATCCATGCATCACGATGACTAGTTTCTTTGGGGGCTTCCCATCAGCAGGAGGAAAAACAGATCCATGCATGAGTCTTTGTCCTTTTTGAACGAAGCATAACGCAACTCCTCCTACCACAATGGCCAGTAAAACGTAAAGACAACGCCGCATTCCTGTCCCCATAAAATCCCCGTACAAACACTCCATCCACAGAATATCGGAAGAGCAAAGGGAATGCGACGCTGATGGAGGTAAAGGCAGCGCAAACACCCAACACTTCCCACGATGATCAGGAATAAAGGCAAGAAAGATACAGGAAGCCATAGGCCGCAACAGCTAAACAGTTCAACATCGCCCCTACCGAGGAGCGAACGTTTCAAAAAGAGAGGGAAAACCTTGTAGAGAAGGAAGGAACCCCCTATCAAGAGAAGAAAACTGTTTGAAAAACAAGGAGCAAAGAAAACCTGCCCAATACTGATAGCAAAAAGGCCTTTAAGGTCTCTTCCAGATAACGTTTGTGTTCGTTCGTCCTGCGTAATCAACTTCTTCCAAAAAATGAATGCCGCAAAGAAGCAACAGGTGTACAGGATCTCATCATAAGGAATTAAACGGCGCACAAGCAGTGTTTTCTCAAGAGTGGCAATATTTCTTAAGACGTGCCCCTATTTGTTCGTAAAGAGCAACAAAAAAATCCTGTATCAGATGAATGATCGAGAGAAATGCGAATAAAATAGACGGGAAAAATCCTTCTTGTTCATAAATTTGCCGTACATGGATCCAGTGAACGTTAGTTCTATAGTACATATAGCGTAATTTATTGATTTGATTAACGAAGAAACTAGAACCACGCGGTCCCGCATAGTACTTTTCTGTATTACGGAAATAAATATACTGGGCTTCCGTATTTGTAACAGGAGCGACCTTTCCCATAAGAAGCAGGTCCATCAAGATAAGATCATCAAGTCCTGCTTCCCACTCCTCATTTGGCCACCAGAATTGGTAAGTGTTGAGTACTTTCTTAATACTCTTACGAAGAGGACCTGTGCGGTGAAGGCCATAAAGCCAATTGAATCTCCTCGCCCATCCTTCTTCCCAAAGCCTTTCACCAATACCAAGATCTTCCACAAGAAACGCCAGCACCCTCTGGAATCCAGTATTCTCCATATATCCTCGGGGAGGAATTTTACGCGCACGCACTGCATCGAAAAACGTTAAAGCAGAGAAGGAGGCCTCTGGATGGTCGAAGAGTGTTGCGACAGCGGCTTCGATATAGAGGGGAGAGAGAGCATCGTCATCGCAAAGCCACATAAAAAACTCTCCTTTGGCTTGCTCTAGACAATACAAGTGATTACCCATTTGCCCAATATCTTGAAGGTGTTTTTTATATATTAACCCAGGGATAGAGGCTCTGAAGGAGCAAACGACCTCCTCGTTGTCTCGGCCAGGCGTCGCATTATCAGCGACACAAACTTCCAAAGGTTGGTACGTTTGCTCTGCAATGGATTTTAAAGCCCTTGCCAAGAGGCGAGGACGCTTGCAAGTTGGAATACCAATGGTCACCAAGGGGCTATCTTTCATAGAATTGAGTATCAGAGATCCCAAAGACATTCCCATTTTTGAGACATCTTTTCTAAAGATCAATCCCTTGCTCTCATGAACAACGCTGAAGAGAATACCCCCATGCTCAAGATCATCGCGGGTCGACATAAGGGACGCACATTCACGGTTCCCTCAACGTCAGAGACATTGCGTCCAACATTAGGCCGTGTGCGGCAGAGAATCTTTGATTTACTGGGCCCTTTCCCTTCTTCTTCCTGGGTGATGGATGGATTCTCTGGAACAGGAGCACTAGGACTTGAAGCGCTGTCCCGAGGTGCGGCCTTTGTGGTTTTTGTCGAAAAAGATCCTCTGGAGGTGCAAAGACTTCGAAAGCGCCTTGCTGCCTGGCAAGAGACCTCCTGTGCCCTCGTTGTGGCGAGCGATTTCTTTATTTACCCGGGACCAGAGCATCCGATCGATATCGTTTTCCTCGATCCGCCTTACCGTAAAGACATGTTCCGTCGTCTCTTAAAGCATCTTTCCCGTGCCTTATGGACCAC
The DNA here is from genome assembly GCA_031258355.1 of Holosporales bacterium. Lineage (GTDB taxonomy): Bacteria > Pseudomonadota > Alphaproteobacteria > UBA3830 > JAIRMZ01 > JAIRMZ01. Next base: position 420 of record JAIRMZ010000056.1, on the reverse strand, counting down.
ATCGAAAACGCGTGTTGTTCTAGAGCTCGCTCGCGATGAAAAGGTTACCCTTCCCCCAGAATGGATTCTTCTCAAAGAACGTGTTGTAGGTCCATCGCACCTCCTCATTCTTCAGAAAAAGCAAGAGGAATAAGGCCTCTCCCCCTGTTGTGTTCTTGTAAAAAACGATAAGATAAGATGCATTAGAGGAAAGGCGATACGGGTGATAAGGAACTTTTTTAATCCATGGGAAGAAGAACCTTCTGGAGCCTCTGGAAAAGGGCCCTTGGAAGAGATGCTGAAGGATATTCAGCGCCGATGGGAAAAGTTGTGGAAAGGGCAAGACCCGGAATCTCCGCAGGAAAATTCGAAACCTCCCCTTCCAAAAGGGGTTATCCTCTCTGCTTTCGTCCTTGGGGGTCTTAGATCGGAAGAGCACAC
>JAIRMZ010000019.1 GCA_031258355.1 Holosporales bacterium | reverse complement strand
AATCTGCATGTAGGATAGCGAGAAGATTTCCTTTTTTTGTCCTGGAGGATTCAGCAGTGATAGTATCAATTGTAACTTTTGAAGGTGTTCTAAAAAAGAATACACCTTTTTCGTTAGTTATAACTCTGACAGAATCTTTCGATTTATCGCTGTTTACCGTGTAAGAGATATCTATACGCGCGGCCTAAAACCTTTGCCAAGAGATTACGGCTGTTTGCTGCAAGGGGCTTTCGTACTCTGGCAAATTTCTCCGCTCGCGCGTATAATGTGTAAGAAGGTTGAGGCTGCCCTCCGAACCAAAGGCGCCCGCTGGTTATTTCTCTCCCCTTACCTCCAAGGTCATCGGACATGATGTTATAAATAAGTTTTGGAAATTGTGGCTCCAAATACAATTGATGATCTTTTAACTCTATTGTACTGTTTATATTAAACCATGCGTTATATTTCCCATTCCACCCAAGATTACAATGATAATACCCTACTTTTCCAAGATCTTTACCATAGTCTTGGAATCCATATCCATCTACAACAAAAAGGTGTCCTGTACTTTTAGGATTTGTAAACTCCTCTTTCACAGTAAGCCCAAATATAACTGGCATTCCTGCATCCAGATTAGTATTTAGAATTGCGCTTATTTCTTCCCAATTTGTTTCATAGGATAAGCTACATAACAGGTATTTCTATATAAAAAGTTTTGACGCAACACTACGACGGTTTGTAGAGTAGAGACACCTGTTCCGGAGTGATCCACACTAACAAGTCCCGTTGGAATCCAATGGTCATTAGACCATATTTTCCCCATTTCTGTTCCAAAAGAAATTTTGTAATCTGCATTTAAAAGAACCCCTGTATCGTGTAACAAAGTCGCTATTTCATCACGCACATTCATAGCTGTCTCTGGAGAAATATGCCATTCTTCGGTTGCTTCTATTCCTTCTAGTGCTGGACCATAAACATCAATTTGCGGAGCAATGTCCATTAGTTCCCAATTATATGCTCGATCTGTTCGAATAATGGAAACGTTCAACTTGTTACCATCAACAGTAATATCTGATGAATGAGGAGGTCTTGGAACTTGTACAGGATACTGATTATATCTTAAAATTTGAGAAACCGCTAGAGGAGCACAGCCAACAAGGTAATTTTTCCCATTCCATGCAGTGTGGTAGTTATAAAAAGCAGTCTCATTTTCGTATAAAGGGCTTCCAGCAAGATCAGCTTGTCCCCAATTATTAATGTGCAAAAGAGGAGATACTACTATGTCATTACTTAGTGGTGAGAGTTCTACTCCACGAGAGTAATCTAAAGCTCTTAAATGCTTTTGCGTTTCTCGAAGCAAATTCCACCGTTTTTCTTTGGGAGATGGCTTGTAAAGTGCAAAATCATCAAATAACCTTTGACTTTGTAAAGCTTTTGCATCTTGTTTTAATGTTCTTTTGAGTTTTAAAAGATATTTTAGTGGGGTTTGCAGATATAATTCAGGTGTAAGATAACTATCTCCAAAAGCTATGATAGGCTCCAAACGATCATCTGAAGGCACAATAACCCACCCTGAAGGATCTAAAAATACTATATAATAACCTGCCTCTTCTTCAGATGTATTTTCGTAGAATACGAGAGAGTCCACTTTATTTCCTAACGTTTGATCCAAAATATGTGAATTGTGGTTTAAAGTTAACCAATTTTCTACAATCGTCAACGCCTGTGCTCTATCAACAAAAGTGGCGTATGCATAATTATTAGCCTGTAACCAAAACGAAAATACCAGAAAACAAAAAATCTTTTTTGTCATCATTCCTTCCCCTTCTTTTCTTTATTTTGTAAAGTTTTTATCCATATCTGATGAACCTCTATTTCTCCAGGCAAAATTATATTTCCTTTAGGAGAAAGATACCTCAAACCAGAGCTAAATGATTTATGTATTTCTTTTAGTTTTACCCACATTTTTGCATTTATAGTAAGATTATTGTTTTTATAAGCTTCTTCTATTAATGTTGCTAAATAGCGTATTTCATCTAACGCCAAAGAATAATATCTTTCATTCTCTAACATTTTCACTATTCTTACCCAATCAGTATGATTATATTGTTTTAGTCGTTCAATATAAAATTCAAGATACTCAAGACGTAACATATCTCCCCATTTTACATTAGGCGTTGGCCACACGAAGTCACAGTTTTGTGATATCACATTAAGAGATAATTTTTGAAGGCCAACAAAATTTTCATTGCTCAAAGGTAGATTATCTCCCCATAAGTACACATAAGGGATTTTATAAGCGTCCTTTTCATATTGTGTGTTCGTATAAAACATTGTTTGATAGAACAAACATTCCCACACAAATTCAACCGGATAAGAAGATTTGAACGAATGATCATTACTCGCTATTGCCTGTCTAAATTTTTCCATCTCTGCTTCTGGAACAGGGAAACTAAGTCCCATAGGAATGTCTAAATAACCTATTGTATCAGGGAAAACAATTCTTTTATTGCGCGTTTCTTCATTAAGTTCAGGGACAAAAATGCTGGATAATGGGATATCTTCAGAGACTGCGGTTTCCCCTTGTGGTATCTCTGAAAAAAGATAGCCCATCACAAAACCAATGAAAGCAGATATAAGGCAGAAGAATTTTGTCATATGCATAAATACCTCTGGGTTCTCAATGTCAACAGATTTCTCTTTTCGAGCAAAGCTTCACTTCAATTTAGAAACTCGACGAGACGTCCTCTACCTTCTGTCGACGATGCCGTCGTTCCAACATCTTTCTCTCTCGCTCCAAAGACCGCCAAATCGTTCGTTTTCTTCTTGACATCTTACAAGACGAAAACAATCCCCCTTCCCTCTGGATAATTTCCCTATGTTACAGCAAAAAATATACACTTACTGCGTTTTCCTAAATTTACTGCAAATCGCAGACAGAAATAGAAAAGCAACTGATCTCCAATTTCTCACGCTAACGCGATGAGATTATGTAAGTCGCTCAACTTACCATATCGACACTTATGCAATTCACAAAAAAGGATATGAACAGCTCAAAACTCTGTATTGTTTGTGATTTTGGTAAAACGTGTCCTCACGGAAAATTTTTCTGACCAGCTCTTTCTTAGTAAATTTAGGATCTCCAAATAAGTGTCTTACTTTGCTATATCTTTAGTATATCAAAATACCTATATTTCTTATGCTGATACTCTAATTTCATATTTTCATAGAGATTCAGAATTATTTAATTCTACCCGATAATTTTAAATTTGCAAATAGGCCTAAAGGCTCATAGAGAACATTGAAAATTGATACTTGATCGAGAAACTCCGTTCGCAAGGAGCTTTTTTGCTGTCAGGAGACGTTTTTGACTTCCGATGTATATCATGCATCAGACACATTGCGTCTGACACATTATTTGTCGAGTGTTTCTTCAGGTTATTTTGCAGCAATGAATACCCTCCCAAGCCGATCTCTTCCCCTGAGCTTGGAACAGCATCGTTCTTTTTTTCGGGTAATGGGTCTAACATGTTGATTGGCTTCCATAAAGGCACTGATACCAACGACTAAAAATTGCCACTCAACATATTGGACCCACTACCCTTTTTTCATGCCCGTTCTATTTGGCTCTCGCTGTTTTCCCTGTCAAATTTGGGATATGTTGCCGCTTCAAGGACTTCTTTTCCGATCTGTCGGTGTTCAGTTTGAAACGCGAAAGGGCGTCCATGAGGGACTGGGCGTAACCGCTCATGGACGCGGACTGTTCGGCGACGCTCTGGGCGGCCCTGGCCGTTTCCTCGCTGGCGTGGTGGATGGTCGAGATCGTTTCGACCATTTCCAGTGTGGATTTGGTCGCGTTGTCGATCGCCGTCGCGACCTCCTTGCTGGAGGCGGCCTGCTCTTCGGCGACGGCCGCGATGTTTTGAATGGAATCGTTGGCCTTGTTCATTTCTTTCATGGTACTGCCCAACTCCGCCTGGGCCTGCTCCGCCTGAGCGATGGTCTCCACCAGTGCGCGCCCTGCCTCGGTGGTGGCCTTGATGCTCTCCTGAGCGCCGTTCTGGAGTTCGCTTATGGTGTTTTTCACGTTCTGAGCCGCACGGGCAGAGTCCTCGGCCAACTTGCGCACCTCTTCGGCGACGACGGCAAACCCGCGTCCCACCTCGCCGGCGCGCGCCGCCTCGATAGCCGCGTTGAGAGCCAGAAGGTTCGTCTGATCGGCGATGCCGGTGATGACCGAAACGAAGCCGCTGACGTTCTCCACCGACGAAACCAGCTGACGGGTTTTGCTTTCGCTTTCTTTTGAGTTCGCATCCACGTTGTGCATTCCCTGAATGACGCTGCTCACCATTTGGATGGCTCGGGAGGAGATTTCGGTGGTGTGAGCGATGAATGCGGCGCTGTCCGTTGCCGACTGAGCCACGGTGTCCGCCCCGGCGCTCATTTCTTCGACGCCGGCGTTACACTCCTGCAAAGCGGCGCCGTTACCCTCGCTCAAGGAAGAAACTTGATCGATGGAGGCCTTGACCTCTTCCATCGAGGCGTTGGTCTCCTCGGAGATGGCGGAAAGGTTGTTTGCCCCGTTGGACAGATTCTCCGCGACGGACACGACCTGCGTCAGCGTCTCTTCTTGAGAGCGGATCATGCCGGATAGAGCGTGCGCAAGGGTTCCCAGCTCGTCTTTGCCCTCGTAACGGAAATCTTGCTTCACGATAGTCAGATCGCCCTCTCCGGCGCGCTGCGCCAGGCCGACAATCGTGGAAAGCGGCTTCGTGATACTGTGGGAGAGCAGAAACGCGATTACGACGCCCAGAAGAATAGCTGCGACCGCCGCCGTAACCAGGAGCGTGACACTCGCCGTCAAGCTGTCCAGCGTCGTTTTCGCGAACTCGGCGACGCGATCCTGCCCAATTTTTGTGGCCGCCGAAGTCGCGGTATTGAGCGACTGCATGACGGGCCTCCTATCCGCGTGAATTTTTTGCAGCGCATTGAAGTCCTCGACAAAGGCGAACAGGAATTTTCTGTACTCGGATATTTCAGTCAGAAGCGCGCTCGTTTCGGCCTGGAAACGGGGTTGGGAGGCGGTGTCTCTCAGATGCCGAAGAGTTTTTTCCACACCTTCGAGGGTCTTGGTCACGGTTGTACGCAGGGTCTCCACGTCCTTGTTCACGATAGTGTGCAAAATCGTCTGACGAAGAAGCAGAATATCGGTCCTGACGACTTGGGCCGAGTCGAGGACCGACATGTGTTCCTCCGTCGCTCTGCCGTTTCGGAGTTCGTCCGTCACGTAGGCAAAAAGATCCTTCACATACGTGATGCTCGATTCTGTCAATTTCTCGCCCTCAGCCACCAGGATTCTGTATGTCGCGTTCTTTTTCTGAATGGCTTTTTCCGTCGCGTCCAGCATCTGGAAGTACGTGTTGATAGGGAGACCGACATTATCCCTCGCGTAGACCAGAGCCCTCACGTCAGGGTAGGTGCGCAGAACAACGGCGACCTCCCCCAGCGCGCTCTGCACCGAGGCTTTCGCGGTATTGACGGCTTTGATGGATTCTTCGGTTTCGGAGAGCGTCATCGCGTCGGCCGCCAGGAAAACTTCGTAGACAGCCTGTTCTCCTCGGCTGACAAGAGCCATTCCCGGGACGACCGCCTTTTGCATATAATCGCTGTCCGCCTGAAGGGCCGCCAAGTTGTTCCACGTCACGGCCACGGCCACGGCAAAGACCGCCAGGACCAGACAGAATCCCAGCAACAGCTTCGTACGGATTTTCGTGTTTCTCCACATCTTGCACCATCTCCTAATCGAATTTAGCGTTGCCAGGCGGGCTAACTGAACGTGGAC
>JAIRMZ010000070.1 GCA_031258355.1 Holosporales bacterium | reverse complement strand
GTAGCATACGCCTTTAGGGGTTACATTAGACTGAAAACTGATATGCGTCATATTCCTCGTATCTACGTTGAAGGTCTTCTTTTCAAAGAAGCAATTGTTACTCTGACACCACAGGAGCGGAGGCATGTGGGGAGCGTGCTGCGGCTGTCCTTAGGTGATGCAGTCCGTGTCTTTAATGCCCAGTCAGGGGAGTGGCAGGCGCGGATTACCGATCAACGGGCCGGGACTTTGGTCTGTGTACATCAGATATGTGCGGCTCCCTCTTCTCTTGTCGGACCACGTCTGCTGTTTCCGATCCTCAAAGGCCCGCGCCTTGCCCTTCTGATCGAAAAAGCGGTGGAGCTCGGAGTCTCTATCCTCACTCCCATCATCACCAAGTACACCGCTCTCACGAATTTTCATAAGACGCGATGGCAGGCAGTGGCTAAGCAAGCCACCGAGCAGAGTGGTCAGGGGAGGATTCCTTCTCTGCAAGATCCTCAGGACTTGCGGGCCCTCTTAGAAACATGGCCCACGGACACCCCCCTCTTCGTTGGAGATGAACGCATAAAAGTCGCCTCTCGAGATGTTTTTTGTAAAGGATTTCCTCAAGAAGCCTCCTTTCTTGTAGGTCCAGAGGGAGGGTTCGCACCCGAGGAATTCGCTTTTTTCTCGTGCTTGCCTTTTGTTCAGAGTATCTCCCTCGGCCCCACAACATTACGCACAGAAACCGCTGCTATCGCCCTCCTCGCTCTCTATCAGGCGTTGAAAGAACGAGAGTCCCTTTCTTGTGAGACTCAACCCTAAAGGGGTTAATAAGAAGAATCTTTTTATCAATCCTCATAAATTAAGCATTGGGAAAGCCCGATATGCCTGCTATGCTGACTTATTATGCGATTTCTTTTTTTCGCCACTCTTAAGCGTTTTTGGGGCAACTCTCTTGTTCAGCTTCTTTGTGTCATCGGCATTATATCAATCGGACATCCGTGGATTCCTCTAGAAGGGGCGCAATTTTTCCTTGCGATTAGCCTTGTTCTGAGAGAATTGCTCGTCTTCGTTCTCCCGTTCCTTCTGTTCAGTTTTATCGCTGTCGCACTATCCGCTATTCCCAAGGAGAGTATGCTTTTCGTTCTAGGATTGATGGCCACGGTCTTTCTCTCCAACTTCTTAAACATCCTTATCTCAGGTTGTGTTGGGTCTTGTGTTCTTTCGGGTGTAGAAGCTCAGGAGCTTCCCGTCTCCACCGTCTCTGTCACACCTCTTTTTACTTGTACGCTTCCTCAGATCGCGGGAACGATACCGTCCTTGCTAGCGGGCGTAGCGATTGGCCTTTGGCTTGCTTTTTTCCCTAGCAAGTTCCTGTCTTCGGGAATCCATTTCCTGCATCACCTTGTCATGATGTTTATGAAAAGGTTTTTCGTTCCTCTCTTGCCCCTTTTTGTGGGTGGTTTTCTGCTGCGCTTGTTTTTAGAAGGAAGGATGACGGGGTTTGTTGAACACAACACAAGAATTTGCCTCCTGACCTGTGGCTTTCTCTGGAGCTATCTCGCTTTATGGCTTCTTATCGCAGCTTCTTTTCGTTTGTCGCGGGCAGTGCAGATTTTTAAGACAGCTTTCCCTGCTATCGTTACAGCCTTTAGCACCATGTCGAGTGCAGCGGCGCTTCCGTTTTCGCTTGAGGCAGCACGGAAGAACACGCAGGATAAGGCTTTATCCGATGCGGTTATGCCTCTCACACTGAATTTTCATATGGTGGGCGATACTATTCTCGTCCCAATCATGGCGCTGCTCGTCTTGCAGGCCTTTCATCACCCCTTGCCGGGAGTGGTGGATTTTCTGTTGTTTGGCTTCTTTTTTGTGCTAAACAAATTTGCTGGAGGAGGGGTCCCCAGTGGGACGATTATGGTAACTGTACCCGTCCTTGAAAAATACCTTGGGTTCGATGAAACGATGACGGCATTTATCATCGCTTTTTACGGCGTTGTCGATCCAATCGCAACCTCAGGCAACGTTGCCGCCAATAATTTTTTCGTCATCCTCTTCCAGAAGATGAGAAACGCTTTGAAGAAACGAAAGACTACTTCCTCATGACGCTAGATCCTAAAGAGGCGAATAAGAGAAGCCCTTTTGAAGCACGCCTGAATGCCTTAGAAAAACGTCTTCATTCTCCCTTACGGAAACCCGTATTGCGTTTTTCACGGCAAGACAGTCCCCTTATTCATGCAGGAATTGAATTTTTCTCTGGGGTCGTAGTCAGTATGTTGTTGGGAGTGGCTTTCGATCGCTATCAGAGCACCCATCCTTGGGGTCTCCTCACAGGCTTCCTCCTCGGTCTAGGGGCTGGATTTTGGAACGTTTTTCGTCTAATAAAGAGATGAAAGTTTTGTCGAGAGGCTATGGCGCAACAGCCCCTACATCAGTTTGAAATCCATCCCCTCATCCCTTTATCAATGGGAGGGGTGGATGTTTCTTTCACAAACGCGGCATTAGCTATGGTCATGAGTGGGACGCTTGTCGTTCTCCTCTTTTTCTGGGGAACACGTCAGCAAAAGCTCATTCCCTCTCGCCTTCAAGCGATCGCAGAGCTGGGATATAAGGTCGTCGCCACCCTCGTAAATGAAAATATCGGAAACCAGGGATACGCTTTCTTCCCTTTCGTTTTTTCTATATTCTTCTTCGTGTTGGGGGGAAATATCTTCGGAATGTTCCCCTATGCGTTTACCTTTACAAGCCACTTGATCGCAACATTTGGACTTGCTGTTCTTGTCATCACCGTTGTGACCATTGTGGGTTTAGTGAAAAACGGCACACGGTTTCTCCGCACATTTGTCCCAGCAGGAGTCCCTTGGCCTGTCCTTTTGTTGCTCACACCGATTGAGCTGATCTCTTATTGCTCGCGCCCTTTTAGTCTTGCGGTGCGCTTGTTTGCCAACATGATGGCCGGACATACAATGCTCAAGGTCTTTGCTGGCTTCTCTACAAGCCTTGGTGCTCTGTATGGCGTGTTCCCTATGGGCCTCAATGTTATTTTAACGGGTTTTGAATTGTTGATCGCCGTCTTGCAAGCGTACGTTTTTAGTGTTTTAACTTGCGTGTACCTTCATGACGCTGTGCATGTCGGTCACTGAGTTTTGTATAGGAGGACATCATGGATCCGGAGTCAGCACGTTATCTAAGTGCGGGAATGGCAGTTATCGCGTTATGCGGAGTAGGACTTGGTTTGGGTAATATTTTTTCCACTTGGCTCAACGCTGTGGGGCGCAATCCTTCAGCGAAAGATCATCTCAATTCGGTGGGGATCTTGGCTTTTGCTATGACGGAGGCTATTGCACTCTTTGCTCTACTCATTTCCTTTGTGATTCTTTTCAAATAGGTTTTTGAGAGAGGCATGTGCCCCAGTTAGATGTTACAACATATCCCGCGCAACTTTTCTGGCTCTTTCTCTCTTTCTTATGCTTTTTCTGCGTAGCGCGCTGGGTTCTCGTTCCGCGGCTAAGCGCAACACTTAAGAATCGGGAAGAGCGATTATCAAAGGTATTGGCAGAAGCACGCGCCTTGCACGAAGAAGCTCAGAAGGAAACGCAAATCGTAGAGGCCGCTTTGCAAGCCGCAAAACAAGAAGCCCGGGAGGCGCTTGCGGAAGAATTGGCGCGTTTGAAGGCGCAATGCACAGTACAGGAAGAGAACCTTCAGAAAACATATGCCGTAAAACGAGCAGAAGCTGTCCGCGCGCTTGAAGAGGTAGCAGAAAGTGCTTGTGCACAGGTCCGTCAAGAGGCGGCGGCACTTAGCCCTCTCGTATTGGAAAGACTCTCCGTAGATAGCAAGAAATCGACACCGCGTTTTCACCGTGAGAAGACTTCTCCATGCTAGAAGATACTAATTTTTGGATCCTTCTCTCCTTTCTCTCTTTCATTGCTCTTGTGGGGAAAAAAGCTTACCTCTTTGCGACCAAAGCCTTAGATGACTACCGGGAGGATATCGTGCAGCAATTTGCCGAAGCCGAGGCCCTAAGGGATGAAGCACAAAAAATGCGCCAGCAGCTAGCGCTTCGTGCAAAGCAGATTCGTGCGGAAATCACAGCTCTTAAGGAAAACACCGCACTGACCTTGGAGACTCAACGGCAAATCCAGGAAAAAGCCTTAGAGGAAAAGGCCAAAAAAGCGGAAAAAGATTACACAGAGCAAGTGGCCTTCATCACCGCGGCCTTCAAAGCGCGTCTTGTTGAGGAAGGAGCCGAAGTCCTCCTTTCCGCAGCACGTTCCTCTCCTCCTGCTTCTTGGGACCCGAAGCAAATTCCTTGGGAGGAGCTTAAAAGAGCGCTGCAGTGTTGACCCTTCTTACCAAAGGGGTAGGGCGCATGCTTTTCGATAAAGCTCTTTTCCTTTCGTCATCGTGTTGGCTTTCATGAAAGGGTAACTTTTTCATTCTAAGCTTTCCTTCACGACACCTAATACAAGAGGGGGAGCTCATGCCCGGTGGAATAACAGGATTATCTGGACTTGTCGGAGGGGGGAATCCCAAGAGACCAGGAGAGCCGCCCCTATCGCCGGCATTCAGAAAGTTTTTTGCCTCTGGGCCTGAGGAAAAAGAAAATGTCTGGCCTCCTAAGAAAGCGACACCTGTCATTCCTGTGGGAAAGAAAAATACTCTTGCCCTAACCTCCGAATGCCTTCTTTCCCTTTTGGTGGCACAATTGAGAAACCAGGACCCTTTCAACCCTACGGAGGGCACAGAGTTTATCAATCAACTGTCGATGCTCGCGGGAGTGCAGCAATCTACAGAAATGAATGACAAGTTAGAAAAAATGCTGAGGTATTTCACGACAGCAGAAACCGTCAGTGCTGCCGCCATTGTTGGGAAGACGATTGAATCTCCTGGTCAGTGGTTCGAGTTTGGAGGATCGGAGGCCTTTGAGCTCTCCTTTGAGACGCCAGAGAAAGTGACAGAAGCGATGGTCTCTGTGTTTGATGAGGAAGGGAATTTAATCCGTTCTTGTCCTGCCGTAGCGCATCCTGTCGTAGAGGAAGGGCGCATCATAGGACTGGAAGCTGAAGCGCCAACAGCTGGCAGACATAAAATTATCTTCAATTGGCTAGATGAGCATACGCCCTATTCTCCAGG
>JAIRMZ010000077.1 GCA_031258355.1 Holosporales bacterium | reverse complement strand
CTGATGGGCCTCAGCGGGTTGTGGTCGGAAGAACTCTTCTCCTCTTCAAAGAGAATGGGAAAAAGATTTGCTTTTTAAGAAAAATATCAACGCCTTTTACTTATGCGCAGACTTCTTGTTCACACGGGCCTTCTGCGTGCCAGAAGGACGGAAAACAATTGCTTTACGCGCTTTAATTTCTGCAGATTCCTGTGTTCTGGGATTGCGCCCTATGCGGCCCTTCCGTTCGACAACGCGAAATGTGCCAAAACCGGCAACTTTCACCTCTTCTCCTGAAGCCAATGCCGCTCCAATCTCCTCCAGCACCGTTTCAATGAAATTTTCCGCTTGAAACCGATAAAGGCCAAACTCTCTCGCGAGTACTTCCGCTAATTGCACCCGGATGACAGTTTTTGTTTCTGGATCTCTTTTCATTCCTTACGTTCTCCTTTGCTTATGATTTCTTTTCTTTCTTTGGTGCCATGGACTCCTGTGTAACAAATACATCCGTCTCTGTCTGCGCTAAAACAACGGTAGATCCTCCACTCTCACCTAGTGCTTTATTCAAAGGAAGCTTCTTGCCGAAGACCGTTACTTCCTGCTCCATAGTTCCCACTTCCCCATGGGCATTCCCCACGTTTCGCACGCGTACAGCGTAGGCCTCTTTTCCCTCTTTCATAGTTTTCTTTACGGAGACAACCTCAAAACGAGGCTCTGCTCCGTCTGGTTTCATGTACAAAGAAGCGAGAATGCGGAGCTTAATAGCCAGCGTCGCGCCTCTCTTTGCTTTTTCCTCTCCAGTAGGCAAAGGAAACTGTTCGAAAGCTACGCGGAAGGCTTCTTCTACGTTAGTAGGGTTACCGACATACCGAAGCATAACGTTGCGCGCACTTTTCGCGGGGACAATGACCTGTAAGGGGAAAACAGTGAATGTTTTCGTATCTTTAACATTGGTTTCCTTGCCATCGGGCCCTACGCCCCTTTTAAAGACGCACACTTCGAAAGCCATTGGACTCTCTCCCGGATTATTGAGTGTGTACTGAATAGAAGGATTTTTGGGGCTAAAAGTGTGAACGAATGGTGTTATTCCCATGGACCACGCTCCCCCAGCAAAGAACGTCAATACAAGAGCAAGCGATCTAAACACAGTCATAACGAACACTCCTAAAAATTCTCTGGCCCTTATTATATACAACACGATAAACATAGACAACTTGACGACATTCTTTATTTATGGTGGCGGTGCCACGGACCACGTCCTCCACAACCCGGACCGTGTTTAGGACGTTTTTCCTCTACCCGCTTGTGATGTTCTTCCATTTGAGCGCGATGCCCCTGCGCTTGTTCAAGGTGGTGCTTGGCATCTTCTTTCCCCTCTTTATGAGCAGCATAATGCTGCTGAAGCGCTTTATCATAAGCGTTGGCGGCTTCTTTTTCTTTTTTCTCATGTTCAAGACTTTCTATCAGATTTCCTTTTTCTTGAAAGTTTCCCGTACTATTCTTTAATTTCTGTATCCTTTCCGTGAGTTTTGTTGCTTCCCATTCGTGGAACGTTACATTCTCTGGCCACTCCTTTTCCCAAGGGAGTGGACCAAAGTGTCCTCTAGGACCTCCTCCATGAGAATGTTTTCTATCGCGGGGAGGACGAGGTCCTCCCACCCCTTCAGGAAATCTTGCAAAGTCCTCAGTTTTGCTATTTTTATCAGCAAGTGTTTTTGCCTGTTTTTGCGCATCTCGCATTTCCTGTATCAATTGTTGAGCTTTTGCGTAGTGTTGAGAGGCTAATGCGTGACTTGCTTGTGCGCCATTATCATCGCCTTTTCCTTCCTTTTCTTGGAAATCTTTAAGCGCTTTCTCATGTTCCAGCATCGCAGCCCCATAAGCTGTACGCGCTTGATGATACGCTGCCATCGCTAAATGGAACATCTTTTTATCTCCTGATGAAGCATCCGCAGATTCTTTGTGTATGTCTTTAATATGATGAAAACGAGAAGCAATATCGTCCCAATACGTCATTTGTCTCTGAGGTCTTTGAGGAGGGAGTGGTGGCTTCCTCATCCCGTTTCCTTCTGGACGAGGACATCCTCTCCTGGCAGGTGGTTTTGGTCTCTGCCCTTCAGGAGGAGAGTCTTGTCGAGGGGGAGGGGGATGATGATGATAAGGTCTCCTTCCCCAGTCTTCCGGACGGGGCCCCCTTCCTTTTTCAGGAATCACTTCTCCTTCGTCGACGGGTGATTTTGGCCACTGTCTTCCGGGAGGCAACCACCTTGGTCCCCTTCTAAAAGGAGGGGGAGGGGGTGCAGGACCTGCAGCAGGAGCAGGCGTTGAAGACGAACTAGTAGACGTGCTGGTGTCTGGGGCTGAAGAAGATCTCCCTGCTCCCCTTCTGAGAGGAGGCGGGGGCGGACTTACAGCAGGAGCAGGTGTTGAAGACGAACTAGTAGACGTGCTGGTATTGGGAGCTGTGGAAGACGGCGTAGGATGGTTCGTATTTTGCGAGGAACTCGGCTGCTGTGCTCTCAGAGAAAGTCCATCATCCGAAGAGGTCGACGCGTCGGTCCTCGCTTCCTCGGAAAAGACACAATAAGGACTTCCTGCGCAAACAATCGCCCAAAAACAGAAAGCTTTTCCCTTGTTCATTCTTTCCAAAAATCCCCCACTTAATAAGCAAAATAACACGGTGCCGTTAAAATAAACGTTAACAGCGTACCCATCGACTCATTGCGTCAGGGATAGAAGGACAAAAATTAAACAAAAATTAAGAAAAGGAAATTTGCGCCGCTACACAGGAAACATGGCTTCCACCAGCACCCTCTTTCGTTTAGGGTATTTCCTGAAAAGGCAAAGACTGTGCAGATGCATCTGGTTTGTTCCTATTTTAGGATCACGAGTGTTCCACAGCAATCTGGCAGAGGGAATTTTTTGAAAGAACCAAAACGCTTTTCGGCTTCTTGTACGGCTCTAGCAATGCCATGCAAGTCCGTGTGATAGTCATGCAGAAAGATTGCCCCCCCCTCTTGCAACCTAGGGTAGAAAAATTCTAGTCCCGCGTAAGTTGGCTGATATAGATTGACGTCCAAAGAGATAAAGACAAACGGCTCTTTTTCTTCTTCCGCTGTTATGGTCTCGGGGAAGTATCCAGGTCGAAAAATGCATTGCTCTGGGTGAGGCATCTTTTGCCTGATTTCTTCCATCAATAAATCCGGCACTTCCTGCTTCGCATGTGCCCAGTTCTCGGAGAAAGAAGCATCGATGTTCCCGGCATTTTCATCGTAAGAAAGATCTCGCTCATCGTATCCCGCATAGGTGTCATACAGAAATAATTTCCTATCAGGAAAACAATAATTGATGAGACGCGCAAAATCTCCTCGCCAGACCCCTATTTCAGCCGTAGAACCAGGAAGGTCTCCGATTTGCTCCCGTATCAGTTCAAGAGAGCGACACCGGCAATAATCCCATTCCCCATACAAGGCGGTAGCAGGAGGACACTCCCTGTCATAAATCATTGTCGCTATAGGAGAGGTCCAGTCCGGAGCACAAGAGACCTTCATCCCCGCTTTCCTCGCCATCCATTGATGAAGACATAAACTCTTTTGAAACAGGCCTAACCCCACAGACATCTCCCTTCCCGCAGGTTCCTCTTATATCAGTTTCTGGGCCTTTATCAACCCTTTCCCCGCTTGTAGAAAGGCTTTTGCTATGCCATGGTGGAAAGGAGGAGTGTCTTTATGAGACAACAGGCCATCCTAGGAGGAAGTATCGTTGTTAGCCTTCTCCTTTCTGGATGCGTCCCCGCAACACTCGTAGGAACCGCAGCAGTTGGAACCTCTCTCCGGAGTGAAGGGGGTATTTCTGGTGTTTTCTCGGATGTGGACGTTTTGGCAAGTATTCATCAAGCTTTTCGGGACACGAATCTGGCGCTCTATGACGCAACAACCGTCGTTGTAAAGGAGGGGCGCGTTCTTTTAACAGGACGTGTAGGAAATCCTGCGATGCGACAAACTGCCGAAATGATAGCGCGGCGTGTTCGGGGGGTACGAGAAATCTTTAATGAAATCCAGATTGGTCCGCCTTTGAGCGGTTCGCGTCTTTCTCAAGATGCCTGGCTAAGAGCGCAGATCGAGTCGGCTTTGCTCTTTAAGGGCTCTGTTTACTCCATGAATTACAAAATGACGATCTTGGGAGGCGTCGTATACATCCTGGGAACAGCGCGTACGCAATTTGAGCGCGAAACGGTCCTTAAGCGTCTTCGAGAGATTTCTGGCGTCAGGCGGGTAGTCTCCTACATTCGACTAGCGGTCTTGCCTCTGCAAAAAGCACCTTCTATGCCTAGTTCAGAAGTTTCCGCAAATCCCTCTTCCTCGGCACAAGAAGCTGCACTAAATCCTGTTGCTGTGCGCCGTCTCTAGCGCTTCTTTCATGCGCCATGCGACCAGCACGAACATCCGGACTCTTGCGTTCCTTGGGATCGAAGCGACGGAAGTCATCGTGCAAGTTCAAATCCAAGCGGGACTTCCCGCCTTTACCCTGGTTGGCCTTCCGGACAAAGCTGTTGCCGAATCTCGAGAGCGCATCCGAGCTGCCCTTTTTTCTTTAGGGCTAGCGCTGCCGGCCAAGCGCATCACTGTCAATCTTGCTCCGGCGGATCTCCAAAAAGAAGGAAGTCACTACGATCTTCCCATTGCCTTAGGGGTTTTGGCTGCGATGGGAGTCGTTCCGACCGATGCGCTCGAGACGTACTGCATTCTCGGAGAGTTGGGTCTTGATGGGAGAATTGCCCATGTCTCTGGCGTTTTGGCGGCGGCTGTCTATGCACATTCTTGTGCGCTAGGTCTTATCTGTCCCAAAGCTTGCGAAGCAGAAGCGCGCTGGGCAGGGTCCGAAGACGTCCTAGCGGCTCCGGATTTGATTGCACTTATCGATCATTTTAAGGGGACACAAGTGTTTGGAACATATTGCGTTCCCAATCCCTTGCCGCCGACCCTTCAAGGCAAAGGCCTCTTGAATGCCGTCAAAGGCCAACCGCTTGCTAAGAGAGCCCTCGAGATTGCAGCTGCAGGAGGACATGCTTTGTTGCTCTCCGGTCCTCCTGGAGCTGGAAAGTCTATGCTGGCTACGGCGCTAGTCGAGCTCCTTCCGGAACTTACCCCAGAGGAAGCACTGGAAGTGACAATGATCCACAGCTTAGTTGGTGGACTCCCGGAAGAAGGTCTGATCCGGACGCGTCCTTTTCGTGATCCTCATCACTCCGCTTCTCTTGTCTCTCTTGTGGGCGGTGGGGCGCAAGCGAAACCCGGAGAGATTTCTTTGGCGCATTGCGGTGTGCTTTTTCTCGATGAGCTGCCTGAGTTTGCACGCGCCACGCTTGAGGCGCTTCGGCAGCCTCTTGAGACGGGACGTATTGCGATCGCGCGTGCTCAGATGCATGTCAGTTATCCGGCGCGTTTTCAGCTGGTTGCGGCGATGAATCCGTGTCCTTGTGGGTATGCGTTGGATCCGGAGCGCGCTTGTTCTCGCTTGCCACGTTGTACGGAGACTTATCAAAGTCGTATATCAGGCCCTTTTCTCGATCGTATCGACCTTTTTGTTGAGGTTGATGATATTCCTCTCGGAGACCTTTTAAGCCCTACGGAGACGAAGGCGACTTTTGAGACCGTGCGAACTCGCGTGGCGCATGTCCGTCAGCTTCAGAAAGAACGTGCACGACAACAAGGGCTCCCGGCTTTACTAAATGCCCATATTGAAGGCAGCCATTTAGAAGTTCTCGCACCTCTTGATGCAAAAGGACGAACATTCTTAGAAACGGTCGCCGAATGCCAGAAAATTTCTGCCCGAGGCTACCATCGCCTTTTAAAAGTGGCTCGCACTATTGCGGACCTCGAGGGAGCAGCGTCTATCACGCAACCACACCTTGCCGAAGCCCTCCACTTTCGTTGGAAGAAATGAGGTTCTATGGATTTTTAGAAAGGAAAGTCCCCATCACTAACCTCGAGGAGCTGTTCTTAAGGAGGGGATAAGAGTTCTTGTGCGCGAAGGGTGGGAGGCCGGGAGAACGCAGTGAGTCCCGCGCGCAAAAGGGAAACCAGCGAGAAAGGAACACGGCCGCTCAGAAATTCCCGTGTCAGTTTTAAAAGGCTTGTTTCCGCTCCTGTGACATGGCGCCAGCTTACCGTATCGTCTTGTTTCACCTTGGCAAGAGCGCAAACCTCTTGAATAGCCACATGAAGTCCCCCGATTTTATCGACAAGGTGGTGCTCTTGCGCTTGCGTTCCTAGCCAGACACGCCCCTTCGCCACTGCCTCTACTTGCTCGGGAGAGAGTTTTCTATGCTGAGAAACGTGCGCCACAAATAAATCATACCCTTTGTCGATCAAAGCATTGTACCGCTCTTTTGCGAGATCTGACAAAGGTCGAATGCCCATCTCGCTGTCGGAATTCCGATGAGAAGAAAAAACCTCCCAGGCAATCCCCAATTTCTTCATCAACTCTTGCGTCGAGAAAAGCGCCATTACGATTCCGATGGATCCTGTCAAGGTTGATTCACTAGCAACAAGAACATCGGCTGGTGCCGCAAGCCAATAGCCTCCCGAGGTGGCCACCCCTCCCATAGAAACGGCGATAGGTTTTTTGTACTTTTCGCGAGCTGTTATGATTAGAGAAGATAAAATCTCTGATCCTGTGAGGGAACCTCCGGGACTATTCAGCCGCAGAACAATGCCTTTGATCGTCGGATCTTCTCCAGCCTCTTTTAAGGCTGTTTTCAGCATGCCTGGATCGATCACATCATCTTCTAGATCTCCTCCCGTATCAGTTATTTTGCCTCTCAAATAGATCACGGCCACCAAAGGAGAAGACTTTCTGTTAAGGTTAAGATCTCTATGCGCCTCCAAATACCGATCTACAGAAACGCATTTCGGTTTGCTGTCCTTCTGGAGCAGGCTCTTTTTGAAGGCGGATCGGTAGGATTTCCTGTCCCTTATTTCATCCGTCGCCTTCATCTGAAGTGCCTCCTGGGCCGCATAGGGCGCCCTATCGATAAAATCCTCAATTTGCGTTATACGACCATCCTGTTTTAAGGCTGTTTCCAGCTGCTTTTTGAGATTAGCAAGCAAATTAAAGTAAACTTCCTTTGTTGCCGCAGAAGATTCCTTGTCGATGAACATCTCTCCATAATTTTTGTACTCCTTCCGGTGTAAGACAAAAGGCTCAACCCCGAGCTTCTCTAGCCCCTCTTTGGCAAAGGGAAGAGAAAAACAAAACCCAATAGGCGCACACAGACCTCCCGTTGATTGACAAATCCGAGTAGCAGCGCTGGCGCAAAAGTAAGAGTTCGTGTTGAAATGTGTTCCATGAACCCATATAGGCTTGTTGTGGGTCCGAAGAGCGCGAAAAACTTCTCTCAGCTCTTCCGCTTGAGAAAATGTCGGGCCAGAATTAGCAAAAGAGACAAAGATGCCAACAATGTGCGGATCTTCTACAGCTTTCCATAAAGCTTCAAGGATTTCTCCACTCAAAGGATTAAGGGGAACACCTCGAACAAGAGAAATCAGACGTTCTTCCAAAGTCCTTCCTTCTGGAAGCGCATTACCAATAGACAATTCTAAGATCGCTCGGTCGGGAAGAGGGATCTTGTGCGCAGACTGATACCGTCCGGTACAAACATCCACCAAGAAAATAAACAAGATGATCTGTATGCCAAAGAGCAAGACGGCTTGTATACAAAAGCGCAGGAACCATTTCGTTAGGTTCCAGAGAAGAGGAAGCCCTTCTTTTGTTAATCGCCAGGGAAGAAGAAAAACACTTTTGATTCTTGCCACAAACTACGCTCCAGCAACGACCTCTGGGGCTCCCATGCCGACAATATGGTAGCCTCCATCAACATGAACGATCTCTCCCGTCACACCGGAGCCTAGGGCGCTGAGAAGGTACACCGCACTTCCCCCGATATCCGAAAGGGTCGTATTGCGCCGCAGTGGCGTGTTTCGTTGGTTCCAATCAAAGATCAAGCGAAAATCCCCAATGCCTGCCGCAGCTAGGGTCTTGACGGGTCCTGCAGAGAGAGCATTAACGCGGATATTCCGAGGACCAAGATCCGCAGAAAGATAACGTACACTCGCCTCAAGAGCCGCTTTAGCAACGCCCATAACGTTATAATGCGGCATCACGCGCTCCGCTCCGAGATAGGTTAAGGTGAGAAGACTTCCCCCTTCCGGCATCAAGGCCTGGGCTTCCGCACAGACCTTCGTAAAAGAGAAACAGGAGATATTGAGCGTGTTTAAGAAATTTGCACGGGTTGTCTTGAGGTAAGTTCCTCGGAGTTCTTCACGATCGGAATAAGCGACTGCGTGCACGACAAAATCTAAAGTCTTCCAGCGTTGCTGAAGCGTTTTAAACAGGGCCTCAATACTCGCATCCTGATCGACAGAGCATTCTATAAGAACATCGGAACCTAAGCTTTCCGCTAGG
>JAIRMZ010000075.1 GCA_031258355.1 Holosporales bacterium | reverse complement strand
CAACGCGATAAAGGGGGTCCCTTTGGAAACGTGCTTTGTCTAAGATTTGAATATCTGTCACTGTCCCATCTTCACTGATCTGGAGGCGAAGCTCAACAATAAGGTTTTCCGCTTCCATCATCCCCCCAAGAATCGACCAATGTGGATAAATTTGTCGCCGAATAAGATCTTCCTCTCCTGCGGAAAGATGTCCCTCAAGAGCCCCTCCTGCAACGCCTTTACGCGTTTTTGCCGATTTTCCTCTGGAGGATTTTTTCTCGGTATTCTTCTGCACCTGCTTACGTGCCCCCTTCTCAACATTTTTCAAAACGCTCAGAAAATCTTCTTGCGCGCCTACCGTTGACTCAACCAGCTTATCCAACTTCTGTGTTTGAACGGGTTGGACTGACGGAGGCGCCTTTTGCGGAGCAACGAGCTTTTCAGGAGGGGAAGGAGCAGGAGGGGGTTCTGGCACTGGTACAGGTTCTGGTGGTGAAGGAACAACGGGGGGAGATGCCGGAACCGCCAGGGGTTCTGGAGGCGCGGAAACATCTCCTTGTGGTTTTGGCGGGGGAGCTTCTATAGCGGGAGATCTTGGAGCAAGAGGAGGGGCCACCGACTCTGGAGTACTTTCTTGAGGAGAGGGTTCTGGAAGCTCTTGGGCGGGAAGAGGTTCCGGAACAGCCTCGACTTCTGTTCCGTCAGGAATCCCTAAGGGAGCAGGAGCCTCAGAAACCACATCAGCAAAAGTCAAACCAACTGGGATGACCTCCATAGGAGGAGAAATTCTAGGTGCAGGAAAACCAATAAAGCAGACTAGGGCAATTCCAACATGAAGTCCAAAGGAAAGTTTCCACCCATGGGAAAGAAACGACTCATCTCTGAGGGAACGCATGGGGAGGTGGTGTTTTCTTTGGTGTTTCTGCCACAAGGACAATGTGTTTGAACCCAGCACGGCTCATTAAACTCATGACCTCCAATATGCGGCCATAGGATAATTGCTGGCTGCCATGGATGAAGAGATGGGCATCCGCATTAGCGTTCGTAATCGCTAGAAGCTTGGGGACAAGCGTTGCAAGATCTAACTCGGTATCTCCATGAGGGCTATTAAGAAAAATCCGGCCCTCCGCAGTGATGACAATATTAAGTGGCTGCTCGGCCGTTTTAATCGGCAATGCCCGTGTCTGGGGCAAATCCACTTTTACTCCCACATTTAGAAGGGGAGCGGTGACCATAAAAACCACAAGAAGCACCAACATAACGTCGATAAACGGCGTGACGTTAATATCACTGATAGGACGCCGTCGGACATGGCGAAGCTCTCTTACCCGTTTCATGGAACGATATTTTCCTCTATTTGACGAGACAAGATTAACAAAAACTCATCAATAGATCGATCCAATCGTAAAGCGTATTCGTCTGCTTCTCGAGAGAGATGATTGTAAGCGACAAGGGCAGGAATGCAGGCCAAAAGTCCGAGGGCTGTTGTAAAAAGGGCCTCTGCGATCCCGGGAGCAACCGTCGAGAGCGTTGCATTCTGCTCCAAGCTGACGGCTTCAAAACTCGTCATCACACCCCATACCATGCCAAACAATCCCACGAAAGGTGCGCAAGAGCTCACGGTTGCCAGGAAGGGAATACTCTTTTCGACAATCCGCATTTCCCTTGTGGCTGCTGTGCTCATAAGACGTTCGATACGCTCCTTCAATGCTTGCCTCTGCTCGAAAGGAGCCCGCATAATTCCGCGTGAAAGGGCCCGTTTCCATTCACGCATCGCTAAAGCAAAGACCGAAGAAAAAGGATCTTCTGGCGCTCTTCCAATACGGTCATGGAGATCATCCAGGGACGCCCCGGACCAAAATTCTTTTTCAAAGGTGCGTGCGCGCGCCTTCAAACGTCGCAAATGGAGCAGCTTCGCAAAGATGATCGTCCAACTCCAAAAAGAGGCCCCCATAAGGAGCAGCATAACCCCTTGCACAACAAAGGACGCCCCAAAAAACATCCGAAAAAATGATAAATCTCCTCCTGGAGTGGCCACAGAAGCGACGTCTACGGCTGTTGTCGTTGCGGCTACAGGGTCCATCACTCTCTCTTAATGTCAGGCACTAGCCTTTACTTATAGTGTAGCACAATCTTTTACCAAGAAGCCTTCTTCGAAACTAGGGGAGCTGAAACGAAGGTTCCCCCTTTTTTCTGGAACGTAAGGAGGATAGAGTCCAGGATACTGGGCGGGCGTGGTGGAATTGGTAGACACGCCAGGTTTAGGTCCTGGTGATGAGAGTCGTGGGGGTTCGAGTCCCTCTGCCCGCACCAGAAACAAGGGATAAGGTATGCAGATTAAGGATCAGTCAGTAGAGGGATTCCATCATCATTATACGTTATTGATTTCAGAAACGGAGATTGCTGAGAAGATAGAAACGCGCCTTCGCCAAATTGCAACACAAACGCGTATTGCTGGATTCCGTCCTGGAAAAGCTCCTTTATCTGTCGTCAAGCGTCTCTATGCGCCTTCTGTTCGTTCAGAAGAAACACAGAAGCTGGTTTCCGAGTCTCTCAAGACGCTTATTCAGGAAAAGAATGTACGCTTAGCAAAAGATCCAGAGCTAAAAGTGCTTCCAGAGGGAAAAGAAGGACTAACGCTCTCCGTGGATCTTTCAGTTCTGCCAGAAGTCACAGCGCCAGAGGATTTCACCGATCTGAAAGTGACACGTCTGGTACCTCAGGTGGGCCAAAAGGATGTTGATAGTTATTTAGAAACGCTTCGGAAAGAGGGGAGAGGGTGGAAAGATGCTCCGGCAAAGCACAAGGCAAAAGTAGGAGATCATCTCGTTTTGGACTTAGTAACACGCCTTTCTCTTAAAGGGGCGAAGGAGGAAAAGACAAAGGACTTGGCCTTTGTGTTAGGCGAACGTCGCTATGCTCAGAAATTTGAAGAACGCTTCTTGGGTGCCAGTGCGGGGGATTCCCTCTCCTTTCCAACAGAATTTCCTAAGCGTTTCGCCGATAAGCGCTTGGCGGGGAAGAAGGCACAGTGTACAGCATATGTCACTAAGGTTAGTGTCCCTGTCCCTCTGCGCTCTTTAGACGATTTGGTAAAGCAGACACAATCTGCTTCTCTGGAAGCTCTCCGTGAAGAGGCGAAAAAGACGCTTGAAGAGAAATACCAGCGCATCTCCTACATCAATACAAAAAAGACTATTCTCGATATTCTTTCTGAGCGGCATTCTTTTGCCATCCCTCCTGATATGGAGGCAGCTGAATTTGCAAACATCTGGCGTGATTTCGAAAAGGAACAGGGAGAGAAGCTAGATAAGCTGCCTAAGAAGCAACAGGAGAAATTACAAACAAAATATAAAAAGATCGCCAATCGACGTGTGCGCCTGGGTCTTCTGGTTGCGGAGATAGGAAAAGTGCTGAAGATTGATGTGACAACACAAGAGCTGGAAGCTTGTGTCGCGAATATGGCCGCAAACGATCCGCAAAGAGCGGAGTTCCTTTATCGTTACTATACCAAGAATCGTCAGGCACTCGCCGCTCTGCGTGCGGAAATCTTTGAAGAAAAAGTCATTGGAGAAATCCTCAAACGTGCTACCCTTTCGGAAAAACCTACCTCTTTACAGGAGATCGATAAGATTGCCCTGGAAGAGGGCGATATCCTTCCTGAGGAGAAAGTCTCTTAAAAAGATTTATTTTGCTGCAGGAAAACTCTGTCCAGCGAGTTAAGTGGTCTTTATTATTGAGCCAATATTTGAGAGCAATTTCCTTCTGAGAAG
>JAIRMZ010000054.1 GCA_031258355.1 Holosporales bacterium | reverse complement strand
AGCTAGTCCAGCAAAGGGGCGTCCGAGTAAAAGTATTTATCATCTTAAGAAAGAGGAAGCGAACCGTTCTCTTCCCTCTGCTAAACGTCCTTCAAAAGTTCCTTTGCAAGAAAGAGAGAATTTGCTCTTTTCTCCAGGACGTAGGAACGATGGGGCAGATGCACGTCCTACCCCTGTCTCCGTGAAAGATCCAGAACCCGCAAAGGAAATTCCGGACATTTTTACGATGGAGAATCGGCCACCGCCTCTCAAGAAAAGACGACCCAAGCAACGGGATACACTCTCTCTTAATTCGGCTTACATCTCTGGCATGTATGCCGATGCGCAGTTAGCAGATTTTGGGATGGAAGTCATACGTTTGGGAGCGCGTGCTGAAGAGGCTTTCGAGGAATCATTTGTTGCGCGATGGAGTGTCCGTTTGCTGGGTCTTTGGGTAGGACAAGCCTTTACGCGTTCTTACCATGAGATGGGTCATGCCTTGCGTGCTCGAGCCTTAGGATATACCTACGCTCTTAAAAACAACGATGCAGAAAAGAGAACGACAAATTTCTTCTCCTTTTTTGGGCGTTCCTTGGTCAGCAATGGGGGGTCGGATTGTGTGATCCTTGAGGAAGAAGTCTCCAATGCGCAGAGAACTTCTAGTACGACAACACCTGCTGCTCTTGCGGGAGAAGGATCGCGTCGTGCCGGAAGAGAGAGTCGCTCTACTCCTGTCGGAGAATGTCAATTTCGACGTGCTGCTGATGGTGATGAAAAGTCTTACGGTATCGAGGATCTCGCTAAATTGCTCGCGAAAAAAACGCAAAAGGAAATTCAAGAACAAATCACTCGTTACAATACGAATAAAGAAGAATTCGAAAAGATATATGATAAACAATCAACTATATACAAAGCAATGGGAGCAGCATTCTTAGAGGAAGCTGGTGACATTGACTCTTCGAAGACAACAACCACGACTGTTACTGTTGCCCCTACTACGGCCATCCCTGTTGGTGGCGCGCCTCCTGCAGAAACTGGAGAAACCCGAACGGTAACGGCACTTCCTGTGGGTGAAAAATTGGCCAAAACTCTTCAAAAAGTGACAGCCCAGTTAGATAAGATTGCTGCCGCAGAAGGTGACACAGAGAAAAAAACGAATATCACTGCAATCGCAACGTACTTAAAAAGTGAGGAGACTCAAAAACAAATCTCTGCCATCATGAGTAATACAGCTGCCCATATCGAGGAAACAGGGCAGAAGCTCATGAAATTCCGCGACCTCTGGATGATGCATTTTGCAGGCTACCATAGCAGCATATACTTTTCTGAACGATTAAGTGAACGAATTTACGCACAGCAAGATGTAACGTTTGTAGAGGGATGTGCTTATTTCTTTTCGTATTTCTCTGCTTTGGGCTACTCCAGAATCGGGAGTCATGCTTTCGATATGAGTCGCTGTATTGATCCGCTTGGTCTTCCTATAGAAAAGGAGACGAAAAAGAGCCTTAATTCTTATGCGCCTGTTGCGGCATTCGCTTTAACCCTCTTGAATGGAACGACTTACCACATTATCCATGCCACGTTTGAAGCTATGTCTGGAAACGAGCATAGGGGACCTTGGGAACCACTCGGTTTCCGGTTCCCGGATATTTTCTTGTATTTTACTACAAGGGGTATATCCCTTAAAGTCAATAGTGGGTTTCGTGTTAATGATGACCTCCGGTTCATTTTCGGGGCAGAGCGTGTGTTGGGTCTAGAAAGAACCGTTCTAAAAAAGAAGGTTCAAGAGATTGCTAAACGGTATGGTTTTGGCGATGAGGATACTCTCGAGTACGCTGGCGAGCTCCTGTACCTCAAGGAAATGTTCGTAGGGAAACCTGCCATGGAGGGACACTTTGGCCTTCAACATACGCTTGGGGAAAATTGGAACAACTTAACGTATCGAGGCGTAATCACCTTTGGTTCCGGAGTTTGCTTTGAAGGATTATTACAGCTTCCGATCACAAAGGATTTGGGCGTTAGCTTTGGAGGAGCTACTTATGCTACAAAGAGCCTTCTTGGAGAGCGTCATGCTCGCGATCTTTCGGAAAAGCGGAGCGGGAACTTGTTCCTTTCTGTCTTCTATCATTACTGACAAATATTCTCTTTTAGTAGCTTTTTAACACTTTTTGTGATAGCGTGGCGCAGTCTGAGGGGGAGAAGAGTATGCGGACGCGCAAAGTTCTTTTTTTAGGAATAAGTCTTTGGTGTTCTGTTACAACCAGCTCCGCAATGGTAGAAAAAGAATCTTTACCCCCACCAACTGCGACAACACAATCAGCGGTACCGAAAGAAAAGGCAAACACTCCGAAATCAGGATATTTCAAACTTCCCGGGATGCAGTTGGAGGCGCGCGCGTGGGCCTCTATACGTATGCAAATCATTCATGACCTTATAAATGGAGTTGAGAATGGGGCTGGGTATGACTGTATGCATATAACGAGTATCCCTCTCAAGAAAAATGATAAAAATGTTACACGCGCTCACAGGCGAGAAACACGCTTCGGAATAGAGGTACTCGCTCCAGCGCAGTGGGGGGGGGGAGCTGCTCCGGCACGTCTTTTCTTGGAAAGCGATTTATTCGGTGCTCAGGACATGGTGGGGGGGGAAAATACAACAAACCAAGCCTTGTTGCGCATACGACATGCCTATGTCGAATGGGGTCCTTTGATCATTGGGCAGTATTGGGGAGTTTTTTGCGATCATTGCGCTTTTGTGGATGTCGTAGACTTTTCCCCTCCTGTAGGCGGTGTTTCTCTGAGATCTCCGCAGATTCGGTATACCTGCCACGTGAAGGAAGATATAGATCTTGTCGCGACCATAGAGAATCCAGAAGGGGAGTATCTTGATCAGAATGGAAAAGCGAATTTTACAAAGGCTCAAGGACGATACCGTTTTAATCCAACAGATAATGACAATTGCGCCGTTGACAAATTCCCTGATATCGGGTTTTGCGCTACGCTAAATCAACGCGATGGGGGGCATATGGCCTTTCGGAGTGCTGTTCGGTACCTTCATACAAAGAAAGCAGAAAAAAAGAGCTTCGTTATTGGGGCTGTAGTAGGCGTAGGAGGCCTTTTTAAAGTTTTTGGTCGTGATGAAATTAACGTCCAAGTAAATGGGGGAAGAGGAGCAGGACGCTATCTCTACGAACTAAGCGGAACGGCCGCCTATCTAGACAAAGACAATGTACTGCATGTTCAACCTTCTGTGGGTGGCTTCTTGTCTTACAAACACTTTTGGAATTCTTCCATTTGGTCTGTCTTAGCAGGAGGATATGCTTTTGTGAAGAACCACGAAGACCTTCGCAACACTAAGACGAGTACGGCTGTGAACAAGGACGTCATATCGGTCAACGCTAATACGCACTGGCGTCCGGAAGGTTTCAAGAACGCCAAGTTTGGCATTGAGTACTTGTGGGGCATGCGCCGTACAGAAAAGGGGGGGACAGGAAACCTCAACCGCGTGATGATCGGGGCAAAGATCGATTTCTAATCTCGCCATTTTGGCGTTGCTCAAGTTTCGAGAAGCTTCGCCGAGCTTGGGCTTCGGGAGAAGAAGAGGCGTATCATAAAACGCTTCAAGTGCGGAGGCGCTTAAAAAAGGCTCTCCCAGGTGGAAACGGATGAGCGATTTGCAGAAAGAAATTGAGGACGCGGACGATCTCATAGCGTCTCAAAAACCCATAATGTTCTCTCTTGTATGTGATTTTCAGAAATAGCCTAAACGGCGCTTGTCGATATGTAGCAACGTTTTTTATTTTTAATGCCAAGGAAGCACAAAGGACCTGTAGTATAACAAGGTTCAGGAACAAAGGCAGGTTGGTGCGCACGTTTGTAGAAGTCTTCGTACTCAGGAGCGGTGAGGGGGAGGCGTTGTTTTAAGACCTCTTCGTGTTCTTGGCAGAAAAGGGAGGCTTGGTATCCCGTAGGAACAAGCCCTGCAAAAAACTCTGCGGCACATCCAGAGCCGTAAGAAAAGAAACCCAGGCGCTTTCCAGAAAAATCCTGAGAAGATTGCTCAAGAAGAGACAGGAAATAAATATACAATGCTGCAGTATAACAATTTCCTAGTTGGCGCCCGTAGTGCAAAGCAGCAGTTAATAAAGGAGGATGCGATGGTCTTGTCTTCCCGGCGAGGGTAACGTGACGTGCAAAGGCCTTCTCTGCCATGCGAGGAAAGGGTGTGTGAAAACAAGTAAAGGCCAGTTCCTCAAAAGGGGCTCCCCCCTTAGAAAGAAAATCTTGCCAAGTCTTTTCCAATGCCTCAAGATACGCGATTGTGGAGTAGCGCCCATTAACGCAAGCCTCATCCTGACCGTTAGGACGCCAAAAATCCATGATATGGCGTGTGTAGAGCCCGGACGTCTCCTCTAACTGCAACAAACGAGGATGGGAGGAAACAATAAATGCCACGGCACCACATCCTTGGGTCGGCTCTCCACTCGTGTTAAGCCCATAACGGGCAATATCGGAGGCTACAACCAAGACTTTGTCTTGAGGATGCTGACGGACAACCGCGGCAGCGATTTGCAGGGCCGCTGTTGC
>JAIRMZ010000004.1 GCA_031258355.1 Holosporales bacterium | reverse complement strand
GAGGTTGGACGTGCTGTCGTTGTGCGTACGCGATCGCCTATTCGGCGTTCTGATGGAAGTTTGATTCGTTTCGATACGAATGCTGCTGTTATGATCAACAAACAAAATGAGCCGATTGGAACACGTATTTTTGGCCCTGTAACACGTGAATTGCGCCAGGCAAAAATGATGAAAATCGTTTCCCTTGCGCCAGAGGTGCTGTGATGGCTGAGCGGTGGCGCATCAAAAAAGGGGATCAAATCCAGGTGATTGCCGGGAAAGAAAAGGGGCAAAAGGGAGAAATCATCCGCGTTTTTCGGGAAACACGTCGTGTGCTAGTTCGTGGACTTATGATGAAAACGCGACACAGAAAACCTTCTCAGAAAGATCCAGGAGGGATCGTCCGGGAAGAAGGGTCGATCCATGCTTCAAATGTGATGCTTATCGATCCCAAAACGAATCGCCCAACGCGCGTGGGTGTTCGGGAAGAAAACGGGAAGAAAGTGCGTATCGCAAAGCGCTCCGGAGCCGTGATAGGAAAGTCGTCATGATCTCTATGAGATTTTTTTGTATTTGAGACGATATTTTTGCGAGGGAGATTCTTGCAGAGGAAGCGTGTAACTTGCCTTTGTCTTGCGTGTGTGGCTCCAGTCTTCGGCTTTTGTGGTTGTAGAGCGAGAGTGAGTTGTTGTTTTGAAAGAACGTGACGATAGAATATCGAAAGACACCGTGAGATTGAGCAGAGCGCTTCATTGAAATACACTCTTCTCGAGAAAGGAGTGGTATCTCATAATGGTAACGCGGCTTTTGGTTTTAGACGCAAGCTATTTCTTTTCGAACATCTCGCAGAGGCCTGCAGCGGCATCGCTATTTCCGATAAGAAATTCGCTATTCCTGCCTTTCCTAAAGAAGGACCGATTGAGGGAGGAGAACTTCCAAAGGGATCGCGGATGATTTGGGAATTCCTGTTTTCTTCAGATGAAAATGAGCTTTTTAAGATGAGGAGAGGAAAGAAAGACCCGGGAGGAGAGTCTTTTTCATGATTTCATAGGGGCAATTTTCAGGAAAAGAAGAGAACATCCGAAAAATAAGGACGGTAATGAGAGGAGGAGGGCTTGCTTTATGGCGCCTTTGTCAGCAGAATGGTCTTGCCTTTGGAAGGGATGCTTAGGTGCGCAGTTGCCTTGATGGGGGCTTGTGCGAGGAAAAGTTGTTTTAGGAAGATGAGAATGGCGAGGCTATACGACGATTATTCTAAGGTTATTATTCCGAAGTTGCGAAAGGAGTTGGGTTATTCCAATGATTTTTCCGTTCCGCGGATGGTTAAAGTTGTGCTAAATATGGGCGTAGGAGAGGCCACAGCGGATAGTAAGCATATAAAAGCAGCTGTAGATGAGCTCACATTGATTGCAGGGCAAAAGGCTGTAGCAACACGGGCGAGGAAATCTGTAGCAACGTTTAAAGTGCGGGAAGGGCAGGCGATTGGAGCAATGGTGACGATTCGAGGATGCCGAATGTATGAATTTATCGATCGGTTGGTGACGATGGCTCTTCCGCGTATGCGCGACTTTCGCGGCCTTTCTTCGCGTTCATTTGATGGGAAGGGAAATTATTCTTTTGGCATCAAGGAGCAGATTGTCTTTCCTGAAGTAGGCTCTAAAAACGTTGATGTGATTAGGGGTATGGATGTTACACTGGTAACAACAGCAAAGACAGATGCAGCCTGCTATGCTTTGCTCAAGGCTTTTAATTTCCCTTTTATGGTGTAGTGGCAAATGGCGCGCAAAAGTTCTATACAGCATTCCCTTCATATTGAGCGAGTTGTGCGGCGTCATAAGACGCGTCGCGCTGCCCTCAAGCGAGTTGTAATGGATAAGAAAATTGATCCGACGGAGCGTTTTCAGGCACAGCTCAAGCTCTCTGCATTGCCGCGGAATGGGGCGGCTTCGCGTATGCGAAACCGGTGCCTACTGACGGGACGCGCGCGTGGTGTATACCGGAAGTTTCGTCTCTCCCGGTTAATGTTTCGAGAGATGGCGTCAGCTGGTCTTTTGCCAGGTATTCGAAAGGCGAGTTGGTAAATGGTTATTTCCGATCCGATCTCTGACATGCTCGCGCGTATCCGCAATGCGCAGGGTCGTCGACATGCTACGACTTTGGTTCCCGCTTCTCGCCTGAGGGCCGGTGTTTTGGCTGTGTTGGGCCGAGAGGGTTACATCGAGGGGTATGAGCCCCTCCAAAGGGAGGATGGCCCATATTTCAAGATTTTCCTGAAATACCATGAAACTCGCGGAGCGATTGTGGAAATGCGTCGTGTTTCGCGTCCAGGATGTCGTGTTTACGCGAAAATCAAGGATCTACCCCACGTTTATAATGGACTAGGAATTTCGATTCTTTCAACTTCAAAAGGCGTTTTCTCTGATGCAGAAGCACGCACACAGAACTTAGGGGGAGAGGTTTTGTGTACAATATTTTAGGAGAAAAAAGATGTCGCGCGTAGGAAGAAGCCCTATTCCCGTTCCTGGAGGGGTGCAGCTTTCACTTAAGGGACAATGCATCGAGGGGAAAAGTTCACAAGGGAGTTTTTCATTAACTCTCCCTGAGGGAATGACCGCCACCTATGCGGAGGCACATCTTTCTTTGGCGATTCCCGACAAAGAAAACAACCGGATGCGCGCCTTGTGGGGAACGATGCGCTCTCTCATTGCAGGATATATCGCTGGATTGGAAAAGCCTTTTCTGCGGCGTATCGATTTGGTTGGTGTGGGCTATAAGGCAAATATTCAAGGGAAAAATCTCGTGTTAAGCCTTGGATACAGTCACGATATTATTGTTCCGATTCCGGAAGGGATCAAAATTATCTGCGAAAAGCCGACAACGTTGGCAATCTCTGGGGTAAATAAGCAGCATGTCGGGCAAATCGTTCGTGAGCTGCAAAAACATCGCCTTCCGGAGCCCTATAAAGGAAAGGGGATGATCCGAGAGGGGCAGTATGTCTTGAGAAAAGAAGGGAAAAAGAAATAGTCAATGTCGCGATTTGGAGATAAATTTCAGAAGCGGGCTGCACGTGTACGTTATCGTATCAGTTGTGCAGAAAGGGGACGCTTGCGTCTCTCCGTTTTTCGATCACAGCGACATATTTATGCGCAGGTTATTGATGATAAAAAAGCGACAACGCTTTGTGCAGCCTCTACAAAAGATAAAGGATTGGATTTAAAAAAAACGAGCACAGTTCAAGCAGCAGAGAGTGTGGGAACTCTCATTGCGGAACGTGCGCGGACGGCAGGGGTCGAAAAGGTTGTTTTCGATCGTGGCGGATATCGTTACCATGGGAAAGTGAAGGCGTTGGCTGAAGCAGCGCGGAAAGGGGGCTTGTCATTTTGAGGGGAAGTTATTTATGAGCCGAAAGTCTTCAGAATCTACGGATAGAGAAAGTCAGTCTTCGCATATCGAGAAGCTTGTCTCTGTCAATCGCATTGCCAAAGTGGTTAAAGGTGGCAAACGTTTTTCTTTTGCGGCACTTGTAGTGATGGGGGATGGACGTGGACGCGTCGGCTTCGGAACGGGGAAGGCCCGTGAAGTGCCAGATGCTGTCAAGAAAGCCTCTGAGCAAGCGCGACAGAAAATGATTCGTGTTCCTTTGCGGGAATCGCGAACGGTGCATCACGATATTGTAGGTCGATTTGGCGCTGGACTTGTGACGTTGCGTGCCGCCCCCGCGGGGACCGGGATCATTGCGGGAGGGGCAATGCGTGCCATCTTCGAGTGTCTAGGAATCCAGGACATTGTCAGCAAGTGCATTGGCTCGACAAATCCGCATAACATGGTGCGTGCAACGTTTTCCGCTTTATGTTCAGTAACTTCCCCTCGGTCCGTCGCGGCTCGGCGTGGGAAAAAGGTCGGGGAAATTACTTCACGACGTGAATATGCGCAGAGCACAAGAGAATAAAAATGGTCGCAAAAAAGAAAGTTTCATCCCTCGCGTTCCTTTGTATCACGCAAGTAAAAAGCGCCATTCGTCGGCAAGAACGACAAGGCCTTTGTCTTAAAGCTCTAGGATTGGGTCGCATTGGCAAGACTGTCCGTCGTCAAGATACCCCTTCCTGTCGGGGGTTGGTCCGGTCTGTTCAACATCTTGTCAAATTGGAGAAAGTAGAATGACCGAGACCTTGTCGACCATTTTCGTCGCACGTCCTGGTCGCTCACGGCGGCGTGTAGGGCGTGGAATCGGGTCTGGACGAGGTAAGACGTCTGGATATGGACATAAGGGGGCGCGAGCGCGAGCCGGTGGGACGAAATGTGCTTTTGAAGGAGGGCAGATGCCTATCTATCGCCGCCTTCCGAAGCGAGGATTTACACCGCTTAAAGAGAAAGGCACGTGTGGAGTCCTTAATATTCAAGATTTACAGAGGCTTGTTGACGCAAAAAAAATAAAAAGTACCACGCAGGTGACTTTGGACCTTTTGCGTTCCTGCGGTGCTGTGCGACGTTCTGCCACAGAGTTGCGTATTTTAGGAAAGGGAAAAATCTCCACCGCTCTTAAAATTGAAGCCACTTATGGAACGCCCTCTGCGGTCCAGGCGATCACTGCGGCAGGGGGCAAAATCATTCTGAAAGAAGGGGCCTCTCCTTCCCCGCCCAAAAAAACATCACCCTCAGAGACCGCTGAGAAGCAAAAAATAGAGAAGGTAAGCAGCAAAAAAGTCCCTAAAACGACTGCCAGAAAAACAACCGCAAAGCCTCACTCAGCAGAACAGGCGCAACAAGATCCTGCACCGCAGAAAAAAGCGAGACAACGCAAGAAAGCGACTCCTTCAGAGGAACAAACCTGATGATGTTTGAGAAAGCGAAAAACTCTCTTCCTTTTATGTGGGAACGTGGTTTATCTATGTTCGGATATTCTGGCTCCTCTTATTGCGCTGGACTATCCCGTTTCTTCTTTAGGAGATCATCACGAAGATGTGGCGCTGCACAAAGCAGAAATGGCCTCAGAGGAGAAAGGTTAATGCCGCTCGAGAAAGCAAAAGCCCTTCTGAAGGATATTAGCCCGCCTATCCTCATAGAGGAAAAAATTTAATGGCGTTTGAAAAAACAGAAAATTCTTCTCCTTTCGTGCGAGGGTTTGACTTGTCGACGTTTGCGCAAGCGACAGATCTGAAAAAGCGTATTCTTTTCACGCTTGGCGCTCTCCTCGTCTACCGTATTGGAACCTTTGTGCCTCTTCCTGGACTGAATCCGGATATCATTGCGGAAGTGGGGCGTCGAAACATGGGCGGACTCCTCGGGATGTTCGATATGTTCTCAGGCGGTGCTCTTGGGCGCATGACGATCTTTGCACTTGGTCTGATGCCGTACATCTCTGCAAGCATTATCATTCAGCTATTTACGGTTATTTCTCCGACGCTGGAAGCCTTGAAGAAGGAAGGAGAAAGTGGGCGACGTCGATTGAGTCAATATACACGTTATCTGACGGTTCTTATCGCCTTGATCCATTCTTATGGCATTTGTGTAAGCGTGATGTCTTTTTCGGCGACAGCAGGAGCTGTCGTAATCGGGAAACTCTTTTTCGTCGTAGCGGTGCCGAGTTTGATTGGAGGAACGCTATTTTTAATGTGGCTTGGGGAGCAGGTCACCTCACGAGGAATTGGAAATGGGTCATCGCTTATCATTTTTGCTGGGATTGTTGCAAATTTGCCACGTGCAGTTATGAATGCGTTGGAGATGGGGAAGACGGGGGATCTGTCAACCACAATGTTATTTCTGATTGCGGTCATTGTGATTGCGGCTATTGCCTTTGTCGTGTTCATGGAGCGCGCACAAAGGCGGATTACCATTCATTATCCTCAGCGCCAGTCCTCTATTGGTCGAGGGAACACTCAAGATTCTACGCATCTGCCGTTGAAGCTAAATTCTTCTGGGGTGATTCCTCCTATTTTCGCGGGAGCGTTATTAATGCTTCCTGCGACGGTTGTCAGCCTTGTGGGAGGAGAATGGGCGCAGATGGCCGCTCAATATCTTTCTCCTGCGCATCCTGCCTACAATATTATATATGTCATTCTTCTTGTGTTCTTTGCCTTCTTTTACACAGCGATTATTTTCAATCCGACGGAAACAGCAGAGAATTTACGCAAAGCGGGAGGATTTATCCCTGGTGTGCGTCCAGGACAACATACGGCACAGTATTTGGATACTATTCTGACGCGCCTCACAGTAATTGGAGCGGCCTATCTTGTTGTGATTTGTTTGCTTCCGTAAGTCCTTTTTGCAAAAATGTCCGTCCCCTTTTATTTTGGAGGAACGAATATCTTGATTGTTGTGAGCGTGACCATTGAAACGGTGTCTCAGGTTTATACGCATTTGCTTTCGCATCAGTACCAAGGACTTTTGCGAAAAGCCCGGAATAAAGGAAAGTTGAAATGATTCCTCTGATGATCATTTTGATGTTAGGGGGGCCTGGTTCTGGAAAAGGGACGCAGGCACAGATATTGGCGCGTGAGACGCATGCG
>JAIRMZ010000112.1 GCA_031258355.1 Holosporales bacterium | reverse complement strand
GTCTTGGCCGATGACGACATCGTCTACCCCTCCGATTGGCTCAAAAAACTCTATGAGGCCTATCAAAAAGAGCCAAATGTTATTCATGCGCGCGTTACTTACAGAATTTTTGTTAAAGGGCTATTTTACTATTGGCTGCGACGCCATTTCCTTTCCTTTACAGAAGAGGTGCCCCCCTCCCTTCTCTACGTTCCCATTGCGAGGATGGGGGTCCTGTATCCTCCTCATATCCTTCCCAAAGAGGCGGTATGTTCAGATATCGCGATGCAATTTGCTCCTTACGATGACGAAATTTGGTGTTGGGTGATGATGATTTTAGGAGGTGCGAAGATCCATCCTCTTAAAGGAGGGTGGAAAGACCTCCAGGAATTAACCTTGGCGCATCCCTTGGCTGGGCGGCCTGTTGAGATGTGTACGCTCTTTGGCTTAGCTCTTACCGATACTTACTCAACCGTGCGCGAGATTTTGATAAAAGAGGAGCAAACTTTTCCTAATGCCCCTTTCTTTCCTCTAGAAGGACCGGGTGTTTGACCTGGAAAAATTAGACGGCCTCAGGAATTTGATTCGGGAAAATGACGGTAAAAGTAGATCCTTTCGTGGGTTCCGATTGAATGGTAATGCTTCCCCCTAAGGCTTCGATATAGGCCTTTGTCAAGGTAAGTCCAACGCCTGTTCCTCCATAACGGCGTGTGGAAGAAATATCCGCCTGGTAGAATCCTTCAAAGCAGCGGGAGACCTCCTCCTTGCTCATTCCAATGCCATGATCTTGCACGGCTAACGTGATCCATGATTTTTTCTTCTTCATTTCGAGCTTGAAAGATACGACAATTTCGTTATTTTCTGAGAATTTAACAGCGTTAGAGAGAAGGTGTGTCACGATCTGCTGAATTCTCATAGGATCAGAGTAGATCTCTTGGAAAGCATCTTTATCCCCATCAAAGCGCACGGTGTTCTTTTGCTGTTCGATATTCATCTTCATGCTTGATACAACATTTTCTATAATACGCACGAGGTTGAAGGCTTTCGTGTCGATTCGTATATTCTTTTCCTCAAGATTGGCCACATCGATAATGTTCTCAACAACGCTCAGCAAATGACGTCCTGCTTCTGTAATTTTCTCAAGATCGGGGAGGATTTCTTGAGCGCTCGTTTCTTCGGCGATAATTTCGGCATAACCGATGACGGCGTTAATGGGTGTTCTTAATTCGTGGCTCATATTAGCGAGGAAGAGACTTTTTGCTTTATTGGCAACTTGTGCTGCTTCTTCTGCACGACGGGCTTCATCGACTTTTCGAAGTAATTTCTTTTGTGCTTCCCCTAGCCCGGTATTCATCGCAGCAAAAGCGCGTGAAAGGTCCCCAATTTCATCTTTACGCTCTTGATCAGGAATGCTTTGAGACGCGAGCATCCCTGTTCCAGCATGACGCATAACTTCTTTGAGGCGCAAAATAGGCCTGGCAAGGAAATTTCCGACGATCCAAGCTAAAATACTGACAAGAATAATCCCAAAACCACTGAAACCAGCTGTGGAGATGAGGGTTTGGCTATACGTTTTGAAAGCTGATTTTGCGGGAACACATACATAAGTTTCCCAGATGAGGGTATGATCCTCTACATCTTTTTGAGAAACTTTTTTCCCGAAAACAAACGTCCCGTTAGGAAGCTCCAACTCATCCATCGCACTAAGGAACCCTTTATTGAGAGAAAAATAACGAGCAATTTTTTCAACATCGACTCCCTGTTCTTTTGTGATATAAGCTAAAGGACGATCCATTGTAGGATCGATAACGAGAATAAACCCTCCTCCCAATCCCGTGTTTTCCAGTTGATCCATGAGCGCCTGCAAGCGCTTTTGAAGAAGCGTTAAATCGAGGAAAAGGGTTAGAACTCCTAAAATTTTTCCACCCGAGTCTTTGACAAGGCGTGCAAGCACAATCACGGGACGTCCCTCACCGTAGAGGGCTTTCAAAAGGGGGCCATCCGTCATCGTCATAAGAACTTCACTCTTCCGCTCTTTTCCTTCTAAAAGAGGAGTCATCCAGAGAAGTTCCTGAGGATTAAAGGATGAGGTGACTTTTGCGAGTTTTTTCTTGTTTGGGGAGAATTTGTTTGTCGCAACAACGCGACCAGAAAGATCTAAAAGAGCAAAAGCCGCACAAAATCCGTTATTCTCTACAAAAGAATCAAAAATTGTCGCCACGTCCTCTGCGGCTGCCGGGTCCTGAAACACTTGTCGAATGGAAGGAAAATTATGCTCAAGTGTTCGCAATTGCCAGATGCTATGAGCCGTCTGTTGCCGAATAGATTCGTTGACTTGTTCTGCGAGGCCGTTCAAACGCTCAAAAGTAGGGGCACGAAATTGTTCGCGATTCCCAAAAAGAACACATAAGCTCACGCATAAAGGGAAGAGGCTGGACGCGATAATAGTGACCAATAAACGGAACCGAAAACTGGAAAAGAAAGACCGCATGACTCTTCTCTTCTAAGGGATACTTCTATCCTGTTGCTTCCTCAGAGTAAGGAAAAAGTATTTATAAAGGCATAACGTTCTTCTCCTTTTGTTGGCGGAGTATATTTCACGTTTGGCAAATTATTTATTATTGATTTTTTAGAAGAGCTTTTTTCATGAAGAAGGGTGTCCTCTCTGTTGATTACGGGAAATGAGGAATTTCTTAAGGGTTTTCCTTAAGAAGGGCCAGGAGGGTTCATGTCTGGATTTGGTTCAGAATTATCTCTTTTCCTTCTTGATTCCTGTTTCGAGGAGTTTTTGTGATTGCCCCTTCGGAACCTCTTCCCAAAGAGAGGAGAGAGAGAAGCCTCCGTTTCTTCAGCTTTAGGTTGCATCTCAGACCCTGCTTGAGAAGCTGTTCCTGACAGAATTCTCGGGTGCTTATCTTGAGGTGGTGTTTTCTGCAGGTGTCTCTTCCGTGGAGGCAGAGGCTTCAGGTGCGACAGCAGCTTCTAGCTCCTGTTCACTAAATGTCGTTCCCGTTCTTTGCTTACCCACTTTGGAGAGCGTTCCTTGAGCAGCAGAGGTTGAGAGAGATGTCGCAGCTGTAATAGAACTTCTTCCTCCTGGACGGCCGAAAGAGGTTGGAAGGGCGGCAGCTATCCCTTGACTACTCGCTCCTGTCCCAGAAAGAATCGCCCTTCCTTGATTCGCCACAGGATAGGACCGCCCTGCTCCTCTCTGTCTAACAGAAGAACCAGAGACCGTTGGAACAGAAGAAGTAACACGTGAAGCTCCAAAAGCTCTTGCCAAGGCGTCCAGAGTGGAATCTCCCGCAGAATCCGCTTTACTA